>JBEKRJ010000941.1:0-2512 GCA_049518835.1 Solirubrobacteraceae bacterium | reverse complement strand
CCACCCGGGACGCGTGGGCGCAGTCGGCGCGCGGCCGCCCGGCCTGGAGCACCGTCGCGAGCGTCTTCGGGACATGGAACACGGGCCTGCGCGCGGCCGGCCTGACGCTCAACAGCCAGCGCGACAAACGGACGCCCGCCACCGTCCTCGACGCGCTCCAGCGGCAAGAGCGCGAACTCGGCCGCCAGCCCACCTCCCAGGACCCCGTACGCCCACCCGCCGACTACCCCAACACCGCGATCATCGCACGCAAGCTCGGTAGCTGGACCGCCGCCTGCGAAAAGCTCGGCTAGAGCGCACGACAGCTCGTGATCGCAGACGACACCGAGATGCTCAACGCGCTGAAATCCACAGCAGCCGAACTCGGCCCAAGCTTCGGCGTCCACCAATACACCGCGATCGCGACCGCCCGCCGCTGGCCAAGCGACAAGACGATCGCCGACCGCCTCGGAACCTGGAATAAAGCCAACTCCGCGGCCGGGCTGCCGATCCACCGCGAGGAGCACGGCTGGAGCCCCGAACGGCTCACCCGCGCGCTACGCGCGCTAACCCGCCGGCTTGGCCGCACCCCAAGAGCCAAAGACTGGGACGCGCGCGCACCACAGCTCGGCTGGCCGCACAGCGAAACCGTCAAACGCCGGCTCGGGGACGGCACGTCGAACACGCGATCACCGCCGCCAGCCTCACCCCCGCACCCCGCCGCGCGTGGAGCGCCGAACCGGCCATCGCGCTGCTACGCGACGACGCTTACCACCGCGGCCGACCACCACGCGTACAAGAATGGTCGACGCCCAGCCCCGACTGCCCCACCTGCCACCAGGTGCTAAGACAGTTTCGCACCTGGAACGCCGCGCCGCAAGCTGCCGGCCTCGAAACATACGACCAAACCGTTGGTCGCGGCAGCAGCCCCTCACCCGATTGACCCCCCGACCCACACCAGCCAAGCAGCACTCACCCGACCCCTCGTCGCGATAGCTGCAGGCAGTCTGTGCTCGAATTGGCGACGCACGGGGTCCGGTCCGACTAGCGGCAGCCTTGCTTTTCGCCGAAAGATGTCATATCCGGGGTTGCGATCCCCCGGGACGCACGTGAGGCCACGGTGAAGGTGGCCGGACCTTCGTGTCGAACAAGTAGGGTGGCGCGGGCGGTGACTTGGCCGCGCGGCCGGATATTCAACTGAAGGCACCGACCACGCTGACCAACGTATTCGATGGTCAGAGGTTGGATCCTGCTCGCTAGTAAGGACGGTGAAGTGAAGATGTCGATCGTGATGGGGATAGACCAGCATCGGGCGCAGATCACCGCGGAGTGGATCGAGCTTGAGACTGGTGAGATCGCCCGCGCGCGGGTACGCCCGCCCGATCGCGGCGGGGTGCGGCGGTTCTTGGCGCGGTTCGCCGCCTGAGTCGGCGATAACCCCGGGAGGCACTTGACAAGCCACCGCCGGATAAGTAAGCAGGGCTGGCGCTCCGGCGTGCAGAATCGCCGCTCTGCCCAGGCACGCCGTTCCGTCATGGTCAGCCGTCCCGCGGCCTGGGACCACAGGACCTGACACTCGCGGTCTGCACGCTGCCGGATCGCCCGGAACTTCGTAGTGGTGATCATCGCGACGGAGTGGGATCCGATCTCGGCGCTCGTGGCGACCCTGTGCAACCTGACGACCCTTGAGCGTGCGAACCGGCGGTTCGTGGTTGCCCGATCACCGGAGCTCGCGATGCTCCTGTTGTGCGTGACCTACTCGCGTATCAATGCCGCTCGTCGTGAGACGCTTGAACCTCACCAACGCGGCGTCAGGCAGCCGATGCAGGCGCAGGTACGCTGTCTGCATGCACATCTCCAACAGGGACAGGGTGAACAGCTTCGTCACGCTCGACGGCTCGACGATCCGGGAGCTCGCGGGGCCCGCGTGGACCGCTGCGCGACACCAGAGTCTCGCGGAGGCGATCGTGCCCGCCGCCGGCCAGACCCTGGAGCATCGTCACCTGCAGACCGAGGAGATCTACTACTTCATCGGCGGTCGCGGCCGCATGCGGCTCGGTCACGAGGAGAGTTCCGTCGCCGCCGGCGACTGCGTCGTCATTCCCCCCGGAACCGCACACAAGCTGTGGGCCGCACCCGAGGCAGATCTCGTGCTGCTTTGCGCCTGCGCTCCCGCCTACAGCGATGGCGACACGGAGATGATCACCACGCCCGGCGGCGGCTGCTGAGGCAGCGCGCGCAGGCGAACGCGGTCAGATCTTGTCGGCAAAGGCCTCGCCTCGACGAAACCGACGCCGGCGGGGATCGTCCGGTAGCGGCCCACGGCCTCGACCTTCTCGCCGGCGCGGAGCCTGCGAGATCTCCTCGGTCACGCCGGTCCCCGGGTGAACCCGCTGCGTCGCGAGCCACGGCACGTAGTGGCGATCGCTCCCCGTCGCGCTCGGCCTCGATGGGCCGCTGCATCAGAACGATCGCGGTCGACGGGATCCGATCGGTCGGAATGCCCGTCGCCCGCGATTGCGCTGGCACCAAA
>JBEKRJ010000940.1:0-2515 GCA_049518835.1 Solirubrobacteraceae bacterium | reverse complement strand
CGAGGCGCCGGCGCTTCTCGTCGTCCTGGAGCGCGTCGGTCAGCTCGTCGAGCTCGCCGAGCAGGATCTCGTCGAGGTTGTGCAGTCGCAAGCCGATCCGGTGGTCGGTCACCCGGCGCTCGGGGAAGTTGTAAGTGCGGATCTTCTCGGCTCGTTCGCCGGTGCCGACCTGGGCCTGGCGCGAGGCGGCGACCTCCGCCTGCTGCTCGGCCAGCGCGCGCTCGTACAGCCGGGCGCGCAGCACCCGCATCGCGCGCTCGCGGTTCTGCAGCTGGGACTTCTCGTCCTGCATCGAGACGACGATCCCGCTCGGCTTGTGCGTGATCCGAACCGCCGAGTCGGTCGTGTTGACCGACTGCCCGCCCGGCCCGGAGCTGCGATACACGTCGATCTGCAGATCGCCCTCGTCGACCTCGACCTCGACCTCCTCGGCCTCCGGCAGCACCGCGACGGTCGCGGTCGAGGTGTGGATGCGCCCCTGCGACTCGGTCTCGGGAACCCGCTGCACGCGATGGGTCCCGCCTTCGAACTTGAACACCGAGTAGGCGCCGTCGCCCTTGACCGCGAACGTGTAGGTGCCCTCGCCGATCGCCAGCGGCTCGATCGTGAAGCGGCGCCGCTCGGCATAGCGGGTGAGCATCCGGAACAGGTCGCCGGCCCACAGCGACGCCTCGTCGCCGCCGGTGCCGGGCCTGATCTCGACGATCACGTTCTTGTCGTCGTTGGGGTCGCGCTCGACCATCGCGATGCGGATCTCCTCCTCGAGCGTGCCGATCCGCGCGCGGGAGCCTTCGAGCAGCTCCCGCAGCTCGGCGTCGTCGCCGTCCTCGGCGAGCAGCTCGCGGGCGCCCGCCAGATCATCGGCCACCCGGCGGTACTCGCTCGCCAGCTTCGCGGCCGGTTCGAGCTCGCGGTAGGCCCGGCCGGCAGCGGTGTAACGCCCGCGGTCCGCGATCACGGCCGGATCCGAGAGCTCCTGCTCAAGCTCGCCGAAGCGCGCCTCGATCTGTGACACCAGCTCGTCGATCATCTCCTGAAGCAGTCTAGGGCGGGCGCGATCACCGCGAATCAGGCGAATCAGGCGACGACTTCGACGCCGACCATGTCGGCCGCCGACGCCTGGCCTGGCGTCTCCACGGTCAGCACGGCGTCAAGCGCGGCGATCGCGACCGCCAACTGGTCGAGGTCGGGCTCGCTCGTGGTCAGCTTCTGCAGCTGCATGCCCGGGTACATCAGCGCCCGCACCCAGCGCCGGCGCCGGTTGCGCCCCGCCCACTTGATCACCTCGAACGACAGGCCCGCGATCACCGGCACGCCGAGAATCCGCGTCAGCACGAGGATCCACCAGGCCGGCAGCCCGATCGGCGCGAACACGAAAATCGCCATGATCATCACGATCAGCAGGAAGCTCGTGCCGCACCGAGGATGCAGGCGCGAGTACAGCTTCGCGCGCTCAGGCGTCAACTCGTCAGACGCTTCGAAGCACGAGATCACCTTGTGCTCGGCGCCGTGGTATTGCAGCACCCGGCTGAGATCGCGCAGACGCGACAACAGCACCAGGTAGCCGAGGAAGATCCCGGTCCGCAGCACTCCTTCGACGGCCCAGAACAGCACCGACGAGCCGAGCTGGTGCTTGACGAGGCTGGTCAGGCCGACCGGCACGACGAAGAACAGGCCGATCGCGAACACGACCGCGACCGCGATCGTCCCTGCCCACGCGCCGCCGGAGATCTCCTCGCCCTCCCCGGGCAGCTGCGCGTTGGCGGACATGCTCAGTGCTCGCAGCCCGATCCCGAGCGATTCCGCCAGCGCGACCACGCCTCGGATCACCGGCCAGCGGTACACGCGCCGGCGCTTGGTCCAGGACACGAGCGGATGCGAGCTGACCTCGATCGGACCAAGCGCGAACACCGAGTCATCCGCGGGCGGCTTGCGAACCGCCACCGCCCACGTGCTGACGCCCCGCATCATCACTCCCTCCAGCACCGCCTGACCGCCGACCGGCGCATCGCGCGAGGCTGTCAGCGCGTCGCGCCTGTCCGCACCGCTTCGCCCCACCAAGCCTCCGGACTAGTCGCCCGTCGTCGCGCGCGCGGCGCGCCGCCCCTTTGCAACCCGGCGCTGGAAGCGCTCGACGCGTCCGCCCGTATCGACGAGCTTCTGCTTGCCGGTGTAGAACGGGTGGCACGCCGAGCAGATCTCGACGTGGATCTGGGGCCGGGTCGAGCGGGTCGTGAACTCGTTGCCGCACGTACAACGGACGTGGGCCTCGACATACTCGGGGTGGATTGCTGTCTTCATCGCTTCAGAGAGTATAGCGACGGCGTACTCGCCGGACAGGTGGCCGCGAGCGCGTTGTTGGCGGGGTTGAGGTCGACGACCTGGCCGGCGGGATCGACGGTCACGGTCGGGTCCGTCGCAACGCTGCAGACGGGGCCCGAGAACGACACCAGCCGCGACCGGCGCGCGCGCAACAGCGCCACCGTCTTGGACTCGACGACGCCGCCGTCGCTGA
>JBEKRJ010000939.1:0-3411 GCA_049518835.1 Solirubrobacteraceae bacterium | reverse complement strand
CGCGGATCTCCTACGTGGGCGATCTCGGGTGGGAGTTGTACGTGCCGATCGAGGAGGGCGCGCGCTTGTGGGACATCGTCGCCGAGGCGGGCGCGCCGCACGGGCTCGTGCCGGTCGGCATCGGCGTGTACGGAACGACCGGCCGATTGGAGAAGTGCTACCGGGCGTACGGCTTCGAGCTCGAGGGCGAGTTCGATGTGGTCGAGGCCGGGATGGCGTGGGGCAAGGTCAAGCAGCAGGACTTCGTCGGCAAGCAGGCGCATCTGGCCCACCGCGAGTCTGAGCCCGCTGCGCTGCTGTGCACGCTGACGGTCGATGACCACACGTCGGCGTCGGGCGCCAAGCGCTACATGCTCGGTAACGAGCCGATCCTAAGCCGCGACGGCCAGGCGCTGATCGACCGCAAGGGACGGCGCTCGCGCGTGACCAGCGCCGGCGCCGGCCCGTCGATCGGCAAGCACATCCTGATGAGCTACCTGCCGCCTGAGCAGGCCGTCGCCGGCGAGCGGTTGCAGGTGCAGTACCTGGGCGAGCGCTACCCGGTGGCGGTCGCCGTCGTCGGCGCGACGCCGCTGTTCGATCCCGACAACGCCCGCGTAAGGAGCTAGCGAGTGGAAGTGCTCGGGTGCGTCAAGCGCGTTCCGCTGACGGGCGCCAGGATCGTGCTGACCGACGACGAGCGCGCGATCTCGACGCGCCATCTCGGGTTTACGGTCAGCCCGCACGAGGAGTGCGCCGCGGAGGAGGCGGTCAGGCTGGTGCAACGCCACGGCGCCAGCGCGACCGTGTTGACCCTCGGGCCGGCCGAGGCCGGGCCGGACGCGACGCGTACGAGCTGGCGCTACCGGCCGTGGTGACCGGCGACCCGGACGGTGCGGCGGGCGAGCCGGACGGTGCGGCGGGCGAGCCGGCGGTGGAGCGCTTCACGCCGGCGCTGACGGAGGCCGAGTTCGCGGTCGCGGTCCGCGAGCGGCTGCGCCCGACGGGGGCCGGCGTGTCGCTGGCCGACGCCGAGGTGGTCGTCTCGGGTGGCCGCGGCGTCGGCTCGGCCGAGGGGTTTGCCGTGGCGCTCGAGTAGCGCCTGCAGGCGCCGATCTCCACCGAGAGCGACGGCGCGCGACGCGGCCAACGGCCGCTAATCGAGGTCGAACGCGGCGTGGATCGCGCGGGTGAGATCCGCTTCCTGCTCGTCGAGAAGGCGGCCGATCTGCCGACCAAGGCTCGCAGCCGGGATCGTCGTGATCTGGTCGCACGCGATCGCGCGGCGCTGATCGAGACCGTTTGGTGCTCCGCACTGCACCTCGGTCGAGAGGCCGCGGATCTTCGTCGTCAGCGGTGCCACCGTCACGGTGGTGAGATGGGGGCGCCGAGTTCGCGTTCTGGCAGGCGCACGGCGATCTGCTTGCTCATACCAAAATTGCTACCACTATGGGATCGGCATCATCTCGTTGATCGGACGGTCCGGCGCCGCCTAGCGGCCGCGGGCGAGGGTCAGCAGCGCCGCGCTGGTCGGCGGCAGCGTGACGACGAAGTCGCGGCGGATCGGCGCGAGCGGCGCGACGCGCGCGCGGCCGGCCGGCAGGCCGGTGGTCGTCCGGCGGCCGAACCCCTGTCCGCCGAGCGTCACGCCGCTCTGCGCGCCGACGCTCGGCGCCAGCAACTGCACGAGCGTCGCCGTGGCTGCGCTGATCGGGGACCGTACGGCGACGACCCGCCGGCCGCCGGCGTCGTTGATCAGCACGACGCGGACCGTGCCGTCGGTGGCGCGCGTGGCCCATGCCCTCACGTCCGTGCCGTTGCTCGCGGTCGACAGCAGCACCGAGCCGGGCGGCGCCGCCTGGGCGAACATCTCCAATCCGTAGTACTCGGGCTCGACGGACGCGCTCCAGCTCCGTCCCTTGCGCGTGAAGCTGAACAGCTGCGAGGTCGACCCGGGGTACGTGTGGATGTTGATCCCGGCGACCCCGACTTGGGCCATCGCAAACGACGCGTCGAGCGCCCACAGCGCGGTTGCGAACGTGTTGCTGACACCCGGCGCGGCGCCGCAGCCGACGGTGTTCATCTCGTCGACGCGCAGCGCCAGCTGGTCGCTGCGAGCGGTCGCGACATATCCGGCGAGGCTGTCCGCAAGCCCCGTCGACGACGACGGCGCGAGCAGGCGGGGGATCGTGGGGTAGCGCGGCGAGCTCGGATCGGTGAAGCACTCCAGCAGCGGATAGGCGTGAAAGCTCGCCAGTCCGAGCCGCGGCTCGGCGGCCAGGAACTGTCCGAGCCTCGGCACCGGCGTCGGCACGCCGATCGACGGCCCCGCGAGCGCCAGCCGCGGCAGCGTCCGCGAGATCCGCGAGAAGTCAGAGGTGAAGTCGGCGAAGTCGTAATCCGCGGGGCGTCCCGGAACGGGCTGCCCGTCGCGGGTGTACCAGGCGAACGTCCCATACAGCTCCGGTTCGTTGCCGAGCCGACCGCGTTGCTGTCGGCCTCGAGGTTGATGCCGAGGATCAGCTTCGCCCGCAACGCCTGCGTTAGCGCCCGCATCACCGCCAGCCAGCGCCGGTCGAGCGTGAACGTGACCCCGCCGGGCGTGGGCGTGTGGGGGATCGGCCACCACGTCCAGTCGGTGCTGTCGCCGCCGATCCGCAGCACCGGTTGCTGGCCGGGGGCGAGGTTGCGAATCAGTTGCACGAGCACCGGGTTGATCGCTTGCGGGTTGCCGCCCGCATACGGCTCGATCGCGAAGTACTCGATCGACAGCCCGACGAACCCGGCCGGGATCGGCGGGCTCGAGCTGCGCCGACCGATCGTCACAAAGCCGGCGCCGGTCGGGATCCGCGCCGGGGGCTTCGGGACCGGTGCCGGCGCCGATGCTGTCCGGCCGCCGGACACCGCCGTGCGGCCCGATGCCGCGGGGCGCAACGACGGCGCCGGGAGGCCGGACAGCAGCGGCACGTCGGCCAGCGCCGGCAGCCCCGATGGCGCCGCGCCCGTCGCCCGCGCGTTTCCCCCACGGGCCGACGTCAAAATGCCGCGATGCGCGTGTCTGCGCGAGGCGGCCGCCGGCGAGACGATCGACACCACGAGCGTCGCCGCAGCTGCCGCCGTGGCGATCGTCACGAACACCATCGAGCCCCACGATCTGCTCCGCATCGGCTCGCAACGATACGGGGCACAGTCGCGACCTCGCGCCGGCGCCCCCCGCCGGCCAGCGGGCAGGACCCGGCTCAGGCGGCCGCGACGGCGCCGTCGCCGGGCGTCTGAGCGGTCAGCTCATAGTCACGGCGCAGCTGCGCGAACGGAAGCTGGCGGGGACGGCTGACGTCGAGGTCCTGCGACCATGCCTCGACGGTCCGGTCGGCGCGGTGGATCTGCTTGATCCGGATCGTGGACCCGTGCGCGCGGTGGCGCCACACCTGG
>JBEKRJ010000938.1:0-2518 GCA_049518835.1 Solirubrobacteraceae bacterium | reverse complement strand
GGCCGCGGTGCACCGAGCACGCGTACGCGAGCGCGAGGCGGTCTGACTCCTCGGGCGGGAGGCGGAAGATCGTCTCCTCGGCGGCCAGGATCAGCGCCGCGTCGTCGTCCTCGCCGGCGCCGACCTCGTCGAGCAGCCGCAGCAACGTCCCGTTCATCAGCCCGAGGTCGTGCAGGTTGCGCCCGGTCATCATCAGCTTGTCGCCAATTCGCAGCCGGCGCCCGCGGACGGGCTGACCGTCGGGGTTGAGCGCCTCGCGCAGCGCCTCGTTGAGCGCGTCGATCCCGAGCTCGCCGCGATACACGGGGGCGAACACCTGGATGTCGCTCACCGGATCGACGTCGTAGTGGCGCGGCAGCCGTTCGCTGACCAGCGACACGATCTCCTTGCGGGCGGCGATCGGGTCCGCGCGCTCGATCATGAACAGGTCGCGGCGCATCTCCGGCGCCGGCCGGAAGTCCGGCGCGTCGCCGCGGCGGATCGCGTGCGCGCCCTGCACGATCATGCTGCCCGCCGCCTGGCGGAAGATGTGCGTCAGGCGCGTGGTCGCCAGCGCGCCGGCGCCGACCAGCTCCGCAAACGGCTTGCCGGCCCCGACCGGCGCCAGCTGGTCGGCGTCGCCGACCAGCACAACATGCGTACCGGGGCCGACTGCGCGCAGCAACGTGACCAGCAGCTCGAGGTTCGCCATCGACGTCTCGTCGACGATCAGCAGGTCGCACGGCAGCGGGTCGTCCTCGTCGTGCGTTGGTCCCTGGCCGGGGATCCAGCCGAGCGCCGAGTGGACGGTGGTGGCGGGGACGCCGCTTGCCTCGCTCATCCTGATCGCCGCGCGCCCCGTCGGCGCCGCCAGCGCGACCCGGGCTCCGTGGCCGGCGGCGAGCGATGCGATCGTCTTGATCGACGAGGTCTTGCCGGTCCCCGGCCCGCCCGTGATCAGCGACAACCGGTGCGCGAACGCGTTGCGCACGCCCGCCAGCTGCTCGGCGGTCAACCCCGGGCAGTCCTCGGGCGCCGGCTCGAGGCCCTGCAAGGGCTTGCCGGCCGCGGCGCCGGCGAGCGAGGCGACCCGCTCCGCGAGCTCGGCCTCGAGCTCGGCGGTCGCCGGGCGGTAGATCCATTGCCCGTCGCGGGTCAGGTCGCCGGCGCGCACGAAGCCGTCGATCAGTGCCTCGTCGGCCTTGCTGTCGGCGCCGAGCAGCGCTCGCGCGGCGCTGAGCAGCGCCGGCAACGGCATGCACGTGCTGCCGCTGCGCTCGGCCTCGGACAGCAAGTGCACGACGCCCGCGCGGGCGCGCTCGCGGGTGTCGGGCGGCGCGCTGGTCGCGCGCGCGATCCGGTCGGCGAGCACGAAGCCGACGCCGAACACGCTCGTCAGCCGGTACGGGTGCTCGCGCACGATCCGGTTGGCGTCGCTGCCGTATTCGGTGTGGATCCGCGTCACCAGGTAGCCGAGCCCGTGCGGCGCGAGCAGCAGGTGCAGCCGGCGCATCACGCGCAGGCTCGCCCACGACTGCGCCGCCCGCGCGATCCGGTTGCGGCGCATGCCGACGGCGGCGAACGCCGCCTCGGGATCGCGATCGATCGCGTCGAGCACGTCGGCGCTGCCGAAGCGGTCGATCAGCTCTTGCGCCCGCTTGCGCCCGACGCCCTTGATCCGGACCAGGTACGCGATCAGCGTCTCGGCGTCGGTCGGCGCGAGCGGCAACGCCTGGGCCACCTTGACCTGCCGGCCGTAGCGGACGTCGTCGACCCAGGTGCCGATCACGTGCGCGCGCTCGCGCTCCTCGAGGTGGTTCAGCGGCCCGACGAGCACGATCGGGACGCCGTCATCCTCAGCCGCGTCGACCACCGCCCAGCCGGTCGCTTCGCTGACGTAGCGCGTGCGGCGGACCGTCACCTCGGCGTCGAATTCACTCACGCGCGCAGACGTTAACGGCGGCTCTCGGCGGGGCGCTGCGGTGGTTACAGAGATGTCGCACTCTGAGCCCGACAAGCTCGACCGCGAGATCATCGTGGTCGCGTCGGTGGTCTGATGGGCGGCCGCGCTGACCGCGGTCGCGACCGCGTGGACCGACCGGTACCGGATCAAACTTGATTGAATCTTCGCAATGTCATTGACGGGCAGGTTCTTCGCGGTTCTCACAGCATGGATGGTGATGGCTGCGCTGCCGGGCACGGCGCTGGCGCTTGACCCCGGCGACTCGATCACGCTCAATCCGCCGACCCCCGCGACCGGGTCGACGATCTACGCGGGCTACCCATTCAGCTTCAGCGGAGGCGGCACGATCGACGGCAACGTCGACAACGGCTACGACACCGAGGTCATCTATGCGCCGGCAGGCGCAGCGTTCGTGGCGTCCGGGTGCCCGACCGATTACAACGTCGCCGCGATGGCGATCGACGAGCAATTCGGCGGCGCGCTTGCGATCTACACTCACCAGACGTCGGGCACCGGGCCGCTGCTCAGCCCCGCCGGGCCCTATCGCTACACCGCCGGCGTCAACGGCGACGTGCT
>JBEKRJ010000937.1:0-4048 GCA_049518835.1 Solirubrobacteraceae bacterium | reverse complement strand
GATGGGTTCTTCCTCGAGCGATTCACCGATCGCGGCGAGCTTGTCGGCGAGACGCGGCACGACACGGCAGATGAGGCAGAGTGGCAGGCCTACTCCGAATACGTGCTCTCCGATTGGAGATCTTGTCCCGATGACGTTGATCCACTCGAATACATCCGGGGGCGATCCGATCCTTGATCGCGATGTGAGACATGTTCCGGTGACAACCTCAGGTCGTCGCCCGAACTCCCGTACTCGTTCCACGACGGAAGACGTCCGCTGCTGCCTGACGAGCCTATGAGCCATCGAACGACCTATCAGACCGACGCGGTTCGCGTTCACTGGGATTCGTCGCGCTGCATCCACACGGGGATTTGCCTCCGGACGCTCCCATCGGTGTTCGACGTGCGTAGGCGCCCGTGGGTCGATCTCCAGGGCGCGGAAGCCGACGCCGTGGCCGATGCGGTCGCGCGCTGCCCGACGGGAGCGCTTCGCTACGCGCGGCTCGACGGTGCAGAAGGCGAGAGACCGCAGCGGCCGACACTGGTGTGGCCCATCGAGGATGGGCCGCTGTTGATGGTCGGTGATCTTGAGCTGAGAGGGCCCGACGGAGACCTCATCACTCACGAGACGCGGCTGACTTTATGCCGGTGCGGTCTGAGCCACAACCAGCCGTTCTGCGACAACTCGCACCGGCGCAGGAAGTGGACGTCCGGACCGTCGATCGAGCCACCGGAGCCACCGCCCGCGCCGGAGCGGCATGCTGTGGAGCAGTCAACGATCGTGGTTGATCGCCGTGACGCCTCGCTTGAGGTGCGCGGTGAATTGCGTATCTACCACTCCGACGGCCGCGATATGGTGGATGCTGGCCGGGTGCTGTTGTGTCGCTGCGGGCAGAGCGCCAACAAGCCGTTCTGCGACTCTAGCGACGAGCATGTTGGGTTCCGCAGTTGCTCGGCTGAGACGAGCCGCGACCGGCTGGAGGCCGAGACACCCGCGGCATTCCTAGCGAATCCGCGCGTTCCAGATCCACGCACGACCACTCGGGGCCGGTGACGAGCACGAATGGATCTCAAGCTCGGCATCTTCGTGGTCCCGGACGCGACGAACTCCGCCTCGACGGTGGCGCAGATCCTCGAGGCGGCGCGCTCTGGCCTGGACATGGTCGGCGTTCACGACCATCCCTACCAGTGGCGGTTCTTCGACACGTGGACCCTGCTGGCCTACGTGGCGGGAAGGACGGAGCGGGTCAGGTTCCTTCCCGATGTGCTGAACCTGCCGCTGCGCCTGCCTACGATGATCGCGGAGTCGGTGGCGTCGCTGGACGCCTTGAGTGCGGGCCGGGTCGAGTTGGGGATCGGCGCGGGCGGATTCTGGGACGCGGTGGCGGCGATGGGCGGCCCCCGTCGCACACCGAAGGAGTCCGTCGATGCGCTCGAGGAGGCGATCGTGATCCTGCGCGGCTTCTGGTCAGGACAGCGCTCCGTTCGCTTCTAGGGCCAGCACTACCAGGTCGTCGGAGCACACCCAGGCCCGCCGCTAGCCCACCCGATCAGCGAGGAGCTTCGCTTCTCCACGCTGCTGGTTGGCGTTCCGCAGGACGATCCTGTCATCTTCGTAGGGCGCCTCGGCGAGGACGTCGGCCCGCGCCTGCGCGAGCTGCTCGGCTGACCCCCAAGGACAGCTCAGCCACGGGCGCCAGATGAGATGGCAGCGAACTGACGATCGAGCACCTCGTGGCGCGCTGTCCGTCGCTGGGTGGGCGCAGAGAGCAAGGGCGAGTTGCGGCGGAGCGGCTTCGAGGCGACGGCGGGGATCAACCGGCACGACTTCGGCGTCTCCCGGCGGGACGCGGTCCCGGATGGTGGCGTGGTCGTCAGAGCGCTACCGGGATTGAGCGTACGGATGACGGACGGACACGCCGCGGGCGGTAAGCGCCCGGAGCGAGCGCCGTTGCTGGTGATCTTTGAGACCGCGGGCACGCGATGGAGATGGACCGTGCGTGCCGAGAGGTCGCCACCGTAACGCAGGCGTGCCTCACGCAGGATTCGTCTAGGTCTAGGGCAACGTGAGCTTCGACTCTGCCTCCGGTCGCTGGGTGCTCGCTGTGGCGGTGCTGGGCTCTGGAATCGCCTTCCTGGACGCCACCGTCGTCAATGTGGCGTTGCCGGATATCGGCCGTGACCTGCACGCATCGACCAGCACGCTCCAGTGGATCCTCAACGGCTATACGCTGACGCTTGCCTCGCTGATCCTCCTCGGTGGGTCGCTTGGCGACCGCTATGGGCGTCGTCGCATCTTCGTATCCGGCACCGGCCTGTTCACGATCGCCTCGCTGCTCTGTGCCTTTGTGCCGAATGCGGAGCTGCTGGTGGTGGTGGGGGCGAGGCTCGTGCAGGGGGTCGGTGGGGCTCTTCTGACGCCGGGCAGCCTGGCGATGGTCGAGTCGGGCTTTCGCCCTGCTGACCGGGCCCGAGCGATCGGCGCCTGGTCGGGGCTCAGCGCGGTGGCGGGCGCTCTGGGCCCGCTGGTCGGCGGCCTGCTGGTGGGGGCGGTGTCATGGCGGGCGGTGAACCTTCCGCTCGGCATCTTCATTGTCGTGATGGCAGGCCGCCACGTGCCCGAGACGCGTGATGCCGCGGCCGCCGGGCGGCTCGACTTTCGCGCCGTGATCCTGGCGGCCGTGGGCCTGGCCGGCACCACCTACGCGCTGATCAAGGCCCCGGCTCACGGCGCCTCGCTACTGGTCCTGGTGATTGCGATCGGTGGCGGGCTTGCGCTGATCGCATTCCTTCTCGCCGAGCGGCGTTCCGCCAACCCGATGATGCCGCTCTCAATGTTCTCCTCGCGCCAATTTAGCGCCGCCAACGCGGTGACGTTCGTCGTCTTCGGAGCGTTCAGCGGAGTGTTCCTCGTGCTCGTGGCGTTCTTGCAGATCTCGCTCGGCTACTCGCCGCTAGCGGCCGGGGCCGCCTCGCTCCCGATCACGGCTCTGATGCTGCTCCTCTCCACCACGGCGGGAGCCCTTGCCCAACGGATCGGGCCGAGGATCCCGTTGACCGTAGGCCCGCTGGTCACCGCTCTTGGACTGGTATTGATGTCGCGGATCGACCTAGGCGACAGCTATCTGTCCGCCGTGCTCCCGGCGGTGATCGTGTTTGGTTTGGGCGTGACCTTGGTCGTGGCGCCGGTCACGGCAACGGTAATGGCTGCCGCGGATGAGCGGCACTCCGGGATCGCCTCGGGAATCAACACCGCTGTTTCGCGTCTCGCCGGCCTGATCGTGGTCGCCGTCCTGCCCTTGGTCGCCGGGCTGACCGGGAAGAAGTTCTACGATCCAGCGGCAATGGATCACGGCTTCCACGTTGCCATGCTGGCCTGCGCGGCTGTCGCGGCAGCGGGTGGGGTACTGGCCTGGTTGACGATCAGCTCTGAAGTCCTCGAGTCCGAGCCCGCGCCGGAAGGGGACCTGCCGACCGGGGTACTGCACGACTTCTCGTGCGCCGTCGCGGGTCCGCCGTTAAGACCCGGACGCGAGGCGGCATGCCATCCCATAGCCGCCGACTCGGCGGCGGGGTGAACCCAGCGCCACGCAGACCAGAGCGCGATGCGTCGGAGCGGCGTCATCCGCAGCGGCTGGTGTACGACCGCCGAGGTCGGTGCTGCCTCCGCGCTGGGCCGGCGGCCAGCCTGGTATCCGCGATCTAGTTCTGAGTTCAGGACCCGGAGGCGGAGCTGGCCGCCGGTTTGACTGAGGTCGCGTCGGTGTCGGTGAGCGTTGGCCAGTAGTTGAAGCGGGTCGTCGCCAGTCTCGACCGGATCTGGGCCGAGCTCGGTGATGCGCAGCGACGCAGCTCGAGATACAGAGAGGATCCGCGCGCTCGCGCGCTTGACAGATCCAACGCTCCAGGCAACCGTCAGCGCACAGTCCGCGGCCACAAGTCGTGCGGCGGTTGCGATCACCGAGATTAGGGCTAGACAATCTCAACCTCGCAAGCCGACGGTGAGACGGTCGCCTCAGCGGTCTGCGATTACCAGGCCGACTGAAGGTGACCGCCCGCGGGAGGCC
>JBEKRJ010000936.1:0-2520 GCA_049518835.1 Solirubrobacteraceae bacterium | reverse complement strand
TCATGGCGCTCGGGATCACCGGTCGGCGCACCACGCAGACGATCGTGCAGGAGGCGCCGGCCGCGGCCGAGCCGACGGCGAGCGACGACACGGGCCTCACCCCGCACGACATCTACGTCCGCGATGCACCCGGGGTCGTGTTCGTCCGCGCGCAGGTGATCGAGCAGGTGCAGGATCCGTTCGATCTGGTGCCGACCCAGGAGAGCAGCGTCTCGACGGGCTCGGGATTCCTGATCGACGACGACGGCCACATCCTCACCAACTACCACGTGATTGAAGGCGCGGACCCACAGCACGGGGTCACGGTCCAGTTCGAAGATGCGATCAGCCGCAGCGCGGTGGTGGTCGCGCAGGACCCCGACAACGACCTCGCGGTGTTGCACGTCGACATGAGCGGGGTGCCGCCGGTCACGCCGCTGACGCCGGGCGACTCGACGACGGTCCGCGTCGGCGACCCGACGCTGGCGATCGGCAACCCGTTCGGGCTCGACCGGACGCTCACGACCGGGATCGTGTCCGCGCTGCAGCGCCAGATCCAGGCGCCCAACGGATTCGCGATCGACAACGTGATCCAGACCGACGCGCCAATCAATCCCGGGAGCTCCGGCGGTCCGCTGCTGGACGGCGACGGACGTGTGATCGGGATCAACTCGCAGATCGAGACCGCCGCCAACGGCGGCACCGGCAGCGTCGGGATCGCGTTCGCGGTCCCGATCAACACGGCGCTGCCGCTGCTCGAGCGCCTTGACCGCGGATACCAGGTCCGCATCGCCTACCTTGGCGTGACCGGCACGGCGGCGGCCGGCGCGCACCGCGGCGTGCTCGTCGGCGCGCCGGAGCCGGGCGGGCCCGCCGCCATCGCCGGCGTCAAGCACGGCGACGTGATCGAGGCGATCTCGGGCCAGCCGGTGCGCTCGATGGACGAGCTGCAGTCGATCGTGGCCGCGCGCGGGCCCGGGCAGATGGTGGCGATCACGATCCGCCGCCGCGACCGGACGAAGACGCTCAAGGTGCTGCTCGGCAGCCAAGCGGCAAGCCGTTAGGGCCGGCGGGCCCTTAGCGGGTTGCCAAACGTGACGTTGCAGCAAAGCCGCGCCGCGAACGTCACGTTGTGTCTCGCAGACGACCACAACGTGACACCCGAGACGGTCGGATCACCGGCTGTAACGTTGTTCCATCCCCAGGGGCGCGTCGGCGTCCTGACTGGCGCGTGAGCCGGTGCCGGCACCGGCCGAGCACGCGCGCCGCCCCGCCCCGCCCACGGCCGTGGCCCCGCCCCGTCAGGACACACGGGTGCTTGCGCCGCGCGGGGCCCGTCGGGGGCGGCCGCCGCGCGGATGCGCCTACGATGTCCGCAGTGGTGGCCCACCCTGTGAAGATCAAGTTCTGCGGCCTGACCGATCTCGACGACGCCGGCGACGCACTCGACGCCGGCGCGTGGGCGATTGGTCTCATCTTCTGGCCGCGCTCGCCGCGCCGCTGCGCGCTCGATACGGCGGTCCAGATCGCCGCGGCGGCCAAGCGGCGGGCGGAGGTCGTCGGCGTGTTCGTGAACCCGACGCTCGACGACGTCGCGCGGATCGCCGATGCGGTCGGATTGACGATGCTGCAGCTGCACGGCGACGAGGGCCCCGCGTTCTGCGCGGAGGCGGCTCGCCGCACGGGCTGCAAGGTGATCAAGGCGGCGCGGGTTCGCAGCCGCGCCGAGATCCAGGGGTTGGGGCCGTTTCACACCGATTTTCACCTGCTCGACAGCTACGCGCCCGGGATTCCGGGCGGCACGGGGGAGACGTTCTCGTGGGAGCTCGCGCGGGCACACCGCGGCGTGCCGATGATCCTGTCCGGCGGGCTGAACGCCGCCAACGTGGCCGAGGCGATCGCGGTCGTGGCGCCGTACGCGGTTGACGTCGCCAGCGGCGTCGAGCGCGCCCCAGGGCGCAAGGACCCGGCCAAGGTGCGCGCGTTCGCGGCGGCGGTGGCCGGCACCGCGCCGGTGGCCGGCACCGCGCCGGTGGCCGGCACCGCGCCGGCGGCCGACACCGCGCCGGCGGCCGACCCCCGGCAGGCGGTGGCAAGCCCACTGGAGACAGCACAGGACGCCCACGCCGGCGCCGTGCGATGAGCACGGTCGAGCACCGCTTCGGGCCGTACGGCGGCCAGTACGTCCCCGAGACGCTGATGCCCGCGCTTGCCGAGCTCGAGGCTGCATGGGTCGACGCCCGTGCCGACGAGGGCTTCCGCGACGAGCTGGCGGCGCTGCTGCGCGACTACGTCGGACGTCCCTCGCCGCTGTACCTCGCGACGCGGCTGAGCGAGGCGGCTGGCCACGCGATTTACCTCAAGCGTGAGGATCTCAACCACACCGGCGCGCACAAGATCAACAATGCGCTCGGCCAGGCGCTGCTGGCCAAGCGGATGGGCAAGCACCGGATCATCGCCGAGACCGGCGCCGGCCAGCACGGCGTCGCGTCCGCGACCGCGTGCGCGCTGCTGGACCTCGAGTGCATCGTCTACATGGGC
>JBEKRJ010000935.1:0-2520 GCA_049518835.1 Solirubrobacteraceae bacterium | reverse complement strand
TGCACCGGTGCCGCCCTCGCGCGCGACCGAGTTGCCGAGCGCGTACGCGCACAGCACCGCGATCAAGGCGCCGGCGAACGCCGCCGCAGGCAACAGCTCGGTGCCCGACGCGTGCGGCACGAACGCGATCACGACCGTGGCGCCGGCGCCGGCGCCCTCCGACACGCCGAGCAGGTACGGGTCCGCGAGCGGGTTGCGAAACGTCCCCTGGTAGGCGGAGCCGGCGACCGCGAGCATCGCGCCGACGAGCGCCCCGAGGACCACCCGCGGCGCGCGCACCTGCCACACGATCGCGCTTTGCAACGGCGTCAGCGGCGAGTGGATGCCGACCACCGGCAGGTGCGACAGCGCCCCTCGCACGATCGCCCAGGCTCCGATCGGAAACGGCCCGATCGTCAGCGCCAGCAGCAGCGCCGCGATCAGGAACGCGAGCGCTCCGAGCGCCCACAGCAGCGGCAGCCCACGAGCGGCCACCGCCGGCGCCGGCGCGAGCTGTTGCGCGAGCTGCGCGGGTGTCGGCGAAGCGTCGCGCTGGGCCGTCACCGGCGCGCCTCGATCCTTCGCAGCTCGGCCGCGACCTGCCCCAGGAACAGCACGATCCGCGGTCCCCATTCGGACGCGACGGTGTCGTTGACCGCCAGCACGGCGTGGTCCTTGACCGCGCTGAGGTTGGCCCACCCCGGGCGCGCGGCGACGGTCTTGACCGATTGACCGCAACAGACGGTGTCGGCGAGCACGATCAGGTCGGGGTCGCTGGCGATGATGTACTCGTCTGACAGCTGCGGGTAGGGAGTCGCCTTGGCGGCCTTGTCGGCGATGTTGCGCAGCCCCAGCAGGCTGTAGAGCTGACCGATGAAGGTGTCCGAGCTGGCCGAGAAGTGGGTCTGGTCGAGCTCGTGATAAACGGTCAGCGGCGGCTGCTCGTGCTTCACCGACGCGACGATCGCCCCAACCTGGCGGCGCATCCCCGCGACCACGGCCGCCGCTGCGCCGGCGCGTCCGGTGGCGGCCCCGAGCTGCTCGATCTGCGCGTAGGCGCCGTCCAGGTTCGCCGGCGCCGGCTCGTACAGCAGCGGGACATGCAGCGCGGCGAGCTGCGTCTCGATGTGATCGACGTCTTGCGAGGTGACGACCAGATCGGGCCGGTAGGCGGCGATCGCCTCGATGTTGGGCTCAAACCCCGACAGCTTCGTGCGCGGCGCGTTGGCGGGGTAGACCGAGTATTCGTCGGCGGCGATCACCTGCTTGCCGGCGCCGACCGCGAACAGGTCCTCGGTCGCGGCCTCCGACAGTGACACGATCCGCGTCGCCGGCGCGGCCAGGGGCAGGCCGTTGCTGGCGCGCAGGGTGGCCTGCCCGGTGGTGGCGGCCGCGGTCGGGGTGTTCGTGGCGGTGGTGGTCCGGTTCGAGCTGGTGGACGCGCTGCCGCATGCGCTCAGCGCGAGCGCGCCGGCCAACGTCAGCGCGAGTTGCGCTGGGGTTACATGTTGATGGCGTCGTTTGCCGACTCCGCACCGGCGGCGCCAGCTGACCGGCTGTAGCAATGTGAACCTCCGCGGTAAGCGAAGGGGGGTGGTTCGCCGGCTCAGACCGCCGCACGATCCGCCCTTCCTCCGAGGGCTTGTCGTCTTCGGTGCAGCGCGGTCGACCTGGCTAGCCCCCAAACCAAAGGGGCATCACAGTTGCGGGACAGCGCCGGAATCGCACCGGCCTTCGCCGTCCTGCACCGGCCGGGGAGTATGGGCCCGGCACGCGGCAGTGTACGCCGCCGCGGGCCCCTTAGGCGGGCAGCGCGACGGTAGTCGGCATCGTCGCGCCCGCGGCCGCGTAGGCCTCCGGCGCGTCGAGCGTCTCGGCCGCCAGCAGCGCGTGCGTGAGGTTGTCAAGCGCGGGGCGATGCTCTGACAGCAATTGCGTGACCGCGCCGTGCGCCTCGTCGACGAGGCGGCTGACCTCCTGGTCGACGAGCCATTGCGTCTGCGGCGAGACCTCGCTGACCCCGGGGAGCAGTGGCCCCGCGCCGTCACTTGGCAGCACCGACACCGGTCCGAGCTTGTCGCTCATTCCCCAGCGCCCGACCATCTGGCGGGCGATCTGGGTCAGCTGCTGGATGTCTGACTCGGCACCGGTCGTGATCTTGCCGTACACGACCTCCTCGGCGACGCGCCCGCCGAGCGCGACCCGGATCTTGGCCTCGAGGTCCTCACGCGAGTACGACACGCGGTCGGAGTCGGGGGTCGAGAGCGTCACCCCGAGCGCCATCCCGCGGGGGATGATCGACACCTTGCGAACCGGGTCTGCGCCCGGCGTCAGCATCCCGACGAGCGCATGGCCGGACTCGTGATAGGCGGTCCGCTCGCGATCCTCGGCCGACAGCATGATCCCTCGCGGTGCGCCGAGCATGATCTTCTCCAGCGATTCGGTGAAGTCGGCCATGTGGACGCGCTCGTGCCCGCGCCGCGCGGCGAGCAGCGCCGCCTCGTTGGCGAGGTTGGCGAGGTCGGCGCCGACCATCCCCGG
>JBEKRJ010000934.1:0-4299 GCA_049518835.1 Solirubrobacteraceae bacterium | reverse complement strand
GCGATACCGGATCGCGCGCGGCGGATGCCGACAACAGCGCGACGAATGACTGCTTCGACGCCGACGGAGCCACGGCGATTTCGCCCGGAATTAGGTAACCCGCCACTCCCGAGCAAGCACCCGTACACGGTATCTGACCGTCGAGGGCGAGCTTGTGCTGTGTCACACGCGGTCGGCTGCCCGGCCGGCGAGGCGGCGTGGCTGTTGGCGGCGCTGCTGGCCGAACTGCCCGACGCGTTAGCAGTGTGGGCGGACGCGTCCGACGCGACCGCGGCGATGCGACCGACCTGCGGGCACGCTATCTGCAAGGTCGTCGGTGCGGCGGATGGTCGGTCGGCCGCGCTGACCTGCGGCCGCGCGGAGGTGGCTCCCTGTGAAACGGCTCGGCCGCCGCTGGCTTCTGTTCGCAGCCCGATCCGGAAACCGGCATCGAGGCATGAACTCCCCGATACACGGCAGAGCTCGTCCGTGCGGGTGGGGAGTGGCGTTCAACCGTCACGCGGTCGTGCGTATCGGGCGCGCGCGCCGTCGATAGCCTGTGCGGCTTGCGGCGCGAGCACCACTCGCGCACCGCGACCTGAATCGGCGCGGCGGCGGGATCACCTACTCGCGGTGGCGCTCGAACCTCAGCGCGCCTGACGGGCAACGCTGCACTGTGCGACGACGTCGTCTGCTGCCGCGACGTCGGGCACGATCCACGGCTTGCGGCTCGCATCGAAGACGGCGGGTTGTCCGCGGACACAGTTGGCTGAGTGGATGCAAACCTCGGGATCGAAGCTCACATCCACTTCCATTCCGACATAGGTCTTCCTCACAGGCCAAACGCCTCCCTCTGGGACTCCGGCACCAACTCGACGTACTCGCGGTGCTGTTTGATGTATGCGTTCACGAACGGACAGAACGGCAAGACGGCGGGTTCTCGGTGTCGCGTGGCCACCACGCTTCCAATGCTACGGAGCGGCCGAGGCGCCAACACGGCACAGGTCGATGTCGCGCCAGCTGGAGTAGGAGTGGTCGCGGCCGGGATGAGGCGCTCCGTCTGAGCATCAGCGAGCAGACCCGATCGGTCTCGGGCGCGCCGGTCGGCTGGAGTCGATGTCCCTGTTGCCTGAAACAGGAGGAGAACGAGGATCAGCGCTCCGGCGAGACCGCCGAACAGTTTGGGACCGTCGATGACCATGCGGGCGATGAGCGCCGCGAGGGTGACGCTGAGCAGCAGGATGACCCGGCGAAGCCGATTCATCGTCGCCGGTCCAGCACTCACGGTGGCTCCCGGACTATCCGGAGGATCGCCGCGAGCCCGACACGACCGCCTATCGGGAATGCGTCCATCCACGGGTCGGTCCGGTTCGGTGCCCCCGATGGCGTCTCCCAGGGGGATGATCCCCGTCGGCATCGGTATGCAGTCCAGAGGGACCGTGCTCGCAACACAAGCAAGCACAGGACAACGCAGACAGAGTGACCAGACGCCGGTTGCGGCTCCGTCCGAGGCGCAAATCCGATGCACACGCCGCCGAGCGCTAGGATCGATCGAGAGCCGTCGCGTGCTCAGTCGCGAGCGTCGTAGGCGTTGCTCAGTCACCTCGAGCTCCCATCCGATCGAGGTCGTGACCCGCAGTTCCTGGCGATGCCGACGCCAGCACAGCCGTTGTTGCCCAGTACACGACGCGGGGGGCGGATCGTGAGTTAACGTTTTCGATCGATACCTGTGGATCGGCCCGCCGAACGTTCGGTCAGTTGATCTGTTCGACGCGGGCGTTTGAGAGTCCGTTGGGCGAGTTTTCGGAATGGCTCGAGGCGCGATCGTCGCGCCCATTTGAGCCACGCCTCGAGCAGCGCGAGACCGTCGTCGGGGTCGACGCGGTAGATCTGGCGCAGTTGCTGGGCGAGGAGGTAGGCGAGGTAGAGGCGGTGGTTGGTCTGCTGGATGCTTGAGAGCTTTCGCTGTTGGCACTCGCTGAGGTTGCCGGGGTTCTTCTAGAGCGCGAAGCGGGCGCCTTTGAGATCCTTCGCGAGCTGCTTGTTGGGGGCTTTGCGGGCTTCGTTTCAGATCTCCCGGCGGATCTCGTCAAGCGCGGCGGTGCCAGCTTTGACGATGTGGAACGGGTCGAGGCAGATCACGGCGTTGGGGCAGCGCTCGGAGATCGGGCGGGTGATCCACTCGGCGTCATCGCAGGACACCAGCTCGGTCTGCTCACAGCGCTCTTCGCCCAGCAAATCCAGGAACTTCTCGACCGTCTTGCGGTCCCGGCCGGCGTGCGCGCACACCAGCCGGCCGGTGTGATGATCGACTACGACGGTCAGGTATCGCTGGCCTTTACGGACCGAGATCTCGTCGAACCCGAGGCGCTCCAGGCCGGCGTACAGGTCGCGTCCTCGCTTGGCGTCGGCGGCGACGCGCTCGCAGATCTGACCGACGGTCCGCCACGCGATCCGCATCAGATCGCAGATCGCGGTCTTTGACGTGTTGACCGCCAACCACGCGACCTGATCCTCGAAGCTGCGGGTAAACCCGGCGTCGTGCCTGGCCCACGGCACGATCGCGACGACCACCTCGTGCTGCTTGCATTGCACGCGCGGCGCGTCGGCCTCGACGTAGCAGACGGTCGTGGCGAGATCCAGCGCCCGCCAGCACCGGCGCCCTTCGCCCTGGTCATAGTCCGGGCAGCGCCGGCGACAGTGCGGGCAGCGATCCCGCTGGCTGTAGGCCGGGCGGACCGACACCACGGTCGCGCCGTCGGGGTCGACATCGACAGCTTCGACCACCGTTTTCTCCAGCTTCAAAGTCCGCGCCCACGCGCGCACGCCTACGCTTCTATTGCGCACGTCGCTCACTGTTCCTTTCCAAGGGCTTCTGAACTTCGCTAACAAGAAGCCCAGAAACGCCCGACGTGCGCCCTGAAGCTCGCTGCTCTACAGCCAGCAGCCGACCGTGCGACCCGTTAGCCGTAGACGTTGATCGTCTCAGCCGCACGGCGACTCTGGGGCGCTCGGCGCGTGCCGTTCTGCGCCGAGCGAGCCGCCGGGCGGGCCTCGACCCTGTCGTTTGTGCGCAGCGCGCTATCTGCTGGAGGGGGTCGCCACGGGGCCGGGGGATGTGCCCCCGGACTACGTCCAGCTGCTACGAACCTCAGTTACCCACCCACGGAAGCAGCAGTAGCGCCCGAAATAGGACTGCTTGCACGCAGACGCGCTTGGGCTGCCAGCAACGAAACATGATCGGCAGGCAGACGGATCGCAGCAGAAACACCAGCCGCACGACGATCCCGATCACGACCCAATTGTTGCCCCAAGCGACCGCCGCTCGCTCCGAGTCGGCGTTCGCGACGTGATGCCAAAGCAAGCGTGGATCTTGCGCCCCAGGCGATGCAAGAGCGTATCGTCGACCGCGATCAGCACACGCGCGCCGACAGGCAGCAGCCGCTCGACGATCAGCACCGCCAACCGCAGCCCGAGCTCGTCCGGCGACCGTCTCGTCGGAGTCGCGTGATTCTCTTCGACCCCAGAAAATAACAGAAGCGCATCGAGTAGTTGCGTTTCTGAACAGACACGAGAGAGTCGCGACGCGTAGTGGAATCGTGCATGTGCCCATGCAATCGAGGGTGGCCGGGATCGGCACGAGCGGGGCCAAGATCGTGCTCATCCCAAGTCCCAGGCGCCCAGCGCGGTTGCCGCCGGACTCCTCCTCTTGTGTTGGGAAGAAGCCGGTCGCGACCTCGTGGTTTCAACGGAACTGAGAAGCTCAGGCCGCCGGGCCGATGCGCAACCTGTGCCTAGGTACGGACGGCATGCCCGACGATGATGAGGTCGGCCGATTGGGCGCACGCGATCGCCCACAAGCAGGCGTCCGCTCGGGCGGATTCATCGAACAGCATTGTGGGTTTGCGTAGGCATTAGGCCGATTCTGCACGCCTCCTCGCGGGCCCTGGTTTCGGCGAAAAGCGCGTTCCACGCTTCGGTGGCCGAAGCTGCCTCGGTCAGACTTGAGGGCTGTTGATGCCGGCGTCGCACCCGGCCCTCCGTGCCGCGCGTAGGAGGGCTCGCACTCAGAGCTACGAGAAAGCGTCGCGGCATGAAAGCGATTGCCCGGCGCTGGCAACATCATTGCGAGTCTCCTCACGAGCACAAGCCCGCCGCCGCTGGCGACATCGTGCTCCTGCTCCGCGTGGTTGCGACGGTCGCGGCAGAGTGCCCTTCTCGATCGGAGCGGTAGCGCGGTTGGCGTGTGGTCGCGTAGTTCTAGCGGTCGTCGAAGAGGACGCCCATTAGTACTGCCACCATTGACAAACCGGATATCAA
>JBEKRJ010000933.1:0-2526 GCA_049518835.1 Solirubrobacteraceae bacterium | reverse complement strand
CAGGATGCCTACCGGTCAGTCCAACAGGCAGCACGCCTCACCCTGCGGGCATACCCACACGACCGCAGCGAGGACGAGGACTCCGTCCAGCCAGCCGACCCGACGATCACCTGGTGGTGTGCGGAGTGCGGCGGCATCGACCCACCTCAACCCTGTCTGGGCATCTGCGTCTGGCGCGGCGTCGAGTGCGTCAACGCCTAGGACCCCGGCTTGCACGCGCCGGCAGCCGACATGTCAGTCATCGCGCGGGGGCGGTCCTGCCAATCTGTCTGGCAGGAGGCCTTCGCTGTGGCGGGGAATGGCCTATTCCCCGCCACAGCGGTCCCTCTTCTTTCAGCGTCGATCGGAGCTGGCGCCGCTGCCGGGACGGGTGAAGATGACGCATTCCCTGCGATGAGCGCGCCGCGGGGGTCTGGTCGGCGGTTGCGCCCGGCGCGGGACCAACCTCCGACGCTTACTGAGTTGCTGAGGCGATCGAGCGGGTCGTTGTCGGGGCGTGGGGCGGGTGTGCGCTGATCGAAGGCATCAGCGAGCACACCGAGCTGGTCGCGAGGTTCGCGGAGGGCGTCGGCACGGACGCTGAGGCCCGCAAACAGATCGTCTTCGGGGTCGAATCGGTCGCCGAACAATCGTCGGCGTCAGCCGAACAGGTGTCCGCATCAACCGAGCAAACCTCGGCATCCGCGCAAGAGATCTCTGCCTCCGCGAACGAGCTCGCCGCCACCGCCGACCGGATGCGCAGCCTCGTCGGTCACTTCGTGCTCAACCTAGACCTAGACAACCGCAGCACACTCGCCGACCAGTTCGATGACGCGCTCGAAGCTCACCGGGCCTGGGACGCACGGTTGCGCGAGGCGCTGGACACCGCCACGAGCTCAGTCCCGGTTGAGCAGGCGCGTCGCGACGACTGCTGCACGTTTGGCAAATGGCTGCACACCACCAGCGAGTTTCGCGCCGCCGACCCGGGGATCTGGCAGCAGCTTCACGACCTACACGAGCAATTCCACCACCACGCCGCGGACGTGCTCGAGCTCGCTCTGGCCGGAGACCGAGCCAAAGCCCAACAGAGAATGCAAAACGAAGCGTTCACCGCCACACGCCGCCGCCTCCAAGACACACTCGCAACTGCCGCGCGCTCCTCGACCGCCGCACAGACGCTTCAGCACACCTAATTGGCGCCACGTTCCTTAGCGGCTTAGCGGCACCCCATTATCGGCGACCGTCATCCCAGGTCGCACCAGCGCTCTCGCCGTTATGCCCGAGGTGCGGCGGACGACCTGCTGCTGATGGCATGGTGGCGTTGCGATTGCGATTACTCTCTCTCGCTGCGATGAAGGTCGCGTACGTGTTCTCCACCTCCGGCCACACGGCCAGCTACAAGCTCGGGAAGATGATCTTGCCGCAGCTCGAGCGGGGAACGCACGGCGTCGAGGTCGTCGGAATGTTTTTCTTTGACGACAACACCTACCTGTTGCGGGCGGGCGATCCGGTGGGCGAGCGCCTTGGGCGGGTCGCCGCCGAGCAGGGGATGCTTTTGATGCTCTGTGACCAGTGTGCGCTCGAGCGCTGCCTGGCCGAGGGGGAGCTCGGCGCGGCGCGACCGACGGGGACGGTCGCGGGCGTCCGGGTCGGGTGCTTCCCCGACCTCTACGCGGCGCTCGCGGGCGACCCGCCGGACCAGGTGATCACGCTGTGAGAGGACCGAACTGGCCCTCGGTCGGCTCCGCTCAACAGAACCACGGTTCGGTCAGCCGTGGCCTCCCTTCGGTCGATCCGACTGCGATCGCATCGGGCTGCGGGCCGCCCGCCTGACCGGTGGCTTCACGCACCGCCGTGCGGATCCGCGCGAACGTCAACCCCGCAGCCTCGTGCGCGGCGACGCTCTGCTGGACCAGCGCGCTGAGGCGGCCGTGCAGCCGGTCGGCTTCGGGGTCTGCCGAGCGCCACGGGTAGCTCAGGCGCTCGGGGTCGTAGGGGCCGAGGTGCTCGCGCAGGTCCTCGCGGTCGAGTAGCAGCGACCCGTCGGGAACGAGCAGCCGGATCGTGTACTGCACTGGGTCGACGTTGGCGACGAGATCGTGCGCGGCGACGAACTCGATGATCTCGAGCACGTCGCGCGGAGTCGTCCACGGGGTGAAGGGCATAAACGATGGTCGGATCTCGATTCCGTGCTCGCGCAGCTGCTCGATCGTGCGCACCGCGTCGGCGGTCGTGTGGCCCTTCTCGAGGCGAGCGAGGATCTCGTCGTTGACGCATTCCAGCGCGCAGACGACGAACAGACAGCCCGAGGCGGCCAGCTCCTCCCATACCGGGGCGTGCTCGAGGACGTGCTCGACTTTTGTCGTGCAGTCGAACGTCAGCTCCGGGCGGCGCTCATGCAGCGCGCGTGCGATCGCCAGCGAGTGGCGCCACCCGTTGAGGAAGTCGGGGTCGCCGAAGGTGATGTGGCGGGCGCCCATGCCCGCGAGACGCTCGATGTCGCAAAGGACGGTCTCGGCCTGCACGACGCGGATGCGCCCGTCGTAG
>JBEKRJ010000932.1:0-2533 GCA_049518835.1 Solirubrobacteraceae bacterium | reverse complement strand
TGCAAAACACGCCAAATAGCCAAATAGTCGAATAGCCGAATAGTCGAATAACTCGTCCCGGCTCCGGGATTCGGATGGCTCAGGTCCCCAAGCCGGCCCCCGCATCGTTGTCAGCGCTCCCCGCCTCCGAGGATCTCGGCGAGCTTCGCCAGGTCGATGTTGCCCCCGGACACGATGCACACGACCTTGCCTGCTCCCGCCCGCCCCGCTAGGGCGGCGGCGAGCGCCAGCGCGCCCGCCCCCTCGGCGATCACGTGCGCCCGCTCGGCCAGCGTCCGCACCGCCGCGGCGGCGCCGGCGATCGGGATCGCGAACGCATCGTCGACCAACGGCGCGACCAGCGGCCACATCGCGTCGAGCACCCGGCGGCTGCCCGAGCCGTCGACGAACGAAGGCTGGTACTCGACCTCGATCGGGCCGCCGGCGCGCAGCGCGCCGACCAGCGCCGCGCCCGTCGCGGGCTCGGCGGCGAAGATCCGCGTCTGCGGCCGCCGCGCCTTGATCGCGCTCGCGATCCCGACCGTCAGCCCGCCGCCGCCGTACGGAATCACGACCGCGTCGGGATCGGGCAGATCCTCGAGCAGCTCGAGCCCGATCGTGCCGTTGCCCGCCATCACCCCCTCGTCGCGCACCGGATGCACGAACAGGCCCTCGACGCCGTCGAGGCAGCCGGTGACGATCGTCTGCCACCAGTCGCCGTAGGGCAGCTTCAGCACCCGCCCGCCGAGTCGCGCGATCGCGTCCAGCTTCGCCGCCGGCGCGTGCTCGGGCACCGCAATCGTCGCCGGCAGGCCGAGCTCTCGCGCCACCCACGCAACGCCCTGGGCCATGTTGCCGGCGCTCGCGGTCACCAGCCCCCGCTCCCGGGCAGCGGCAGGGGCGCTGCGGATCGCGTTCGCGGCGCCCCGGATCTTGAACGACCCGATCGGCTGCAGGTTCTCGAGCTTGCAGTAGATCTCGGCGGCGCCGTCATCGACGCGTAGCCTGATCAGCGGCGTGCGCAGCGCGACATCGGCGATCCGCGCCCGCGCTGCCTCAATCTGCGCCAGCGCGATCACAGCGCGACCTCGGTCCCGATCCCGAGGCGCCGCGCCGCCGCGACCGCGCGCGCTGCCGCGGCCAGGTCTTCGATCGCCAGCCCGAGCGAGCGAAACAGCGTCAGCTCACCGGGCCCCGTGCGCCCGCCCGCGGTCCCCGCCAGCACCTCGCCGAGGGTGGCGCGCACATGCGACTCGCCGGCGATCGCGCCCTCCGCGAGCGCCAGCTGGTACTCGCCGGCCTCGCTGCGCAGCGACTCGCGGCTGTCGCAGAACAGCGCGCTCGCGGCGACGGTCTCGACGTCGAGCTCCCGCGCCGCGGGCGTGCTCGCCCCGATCGCGTTGACGTGTGCTCCCGGCTTCAGCCACGCGCGCCGCAGCACCGGCTCGCGCGAGTTCGTCGCGCTGACGACGACGTCCGCCCCGCGCACCGCGTCCTCGGCGCTGTCCGAAGCGGTCAGCGTGACGCCATCCGAGACCGCCGCGCCGTCGAGCACCGACCGCACGTGCGCAGCGTTCGGGGCGTACACGCGCACCGAGCTGAACCCGCGCACAGGCGCCAGCGCGCGCAGATGCGAGCTCGCCTGAACGCCGGCGCCGAGGATCGCGAGCACGCTCGCGTCCTGGCGCGCCAGCGCCCGCGTCGCCGCCGGCGCTCCCCCAGGCGGGCATCAGCCCCATCAACCCGCCCGAACCGGGTGCCGCCATCACCGACCGCAACGGCATGAACGCCTCGCCACGGGCCTGCGCGACCAGCACCTCGGCCATCGCGCGCTCGCAGTCCTCGGGCGACAGCGCCGCGATCACATCGTCGTAACCGAGCATCAGCACGCCGATCACCCGCTCCCCGCCGCCGCCACGCCGATCAGCCGCTCCGGACCTCGCCCGACCCCGACACGCGAACAGCTCCCCGTCACTCGAACAGCTCCCCGACGCGCGCCCGCTCCTCAGGCGCGAGCGGGTTCGCCAGCGCCTCGCGGACCGCCTCGAGGTGCTCGGGCCGGCCCGGGCCGACGACGATCTGCGTCACCCGCTCGTCCGCCAGCAGCCACGCGAGCGCCACGCCCGCGCTCGACCCCCCGCGCGCCGCCGCAATCGCGGCCAGCCCGTCGAGTGCCGCAAACGTCCGCTCGCTGGCGAGCGACAGGTACGGCTCGGGCCGCTGCGTCATCCGCGAGCCCGCCGGAAACGGCCCGCCACGGCGATACTTGCCCGTCAGCCAGCCGCCCGCCAGCGGCCCGAACGCCAGGTAGCCAAGGTGCGAGGCGTCGCACAGCGCCAGCACGTCGGCCTCGTCGGCGCGCTGCAACAGCGAGAACGAGTTCGGCACCGCCACCGGCCATCCGCAGCGCATCGCCGCGTGCAACTGGAACCCGTCGAAGTTGCTGACGCCGTACGCGCGGATCTTGCCGTCGTCGAGTGCCTGCTCGAACGCCGCGAAGGTCTCGAGCAACCCCACCGACGGATCGAAGTCGTGCGCGAGGTACAGATCGATG
>JBEKRJ010000931.1:0-3335 GCA_049518835.1 Solirubrobacteraceae bacterium | reverse complement strand
ATCAGCCCTGGTCTCGCCGCGCTCAGAAACGGTTGCCGCCGCCGTCTCGGCTATCACCGAGGCGATAGCGGCAGCCTGCGAGCGCACCGCGCCCGTGACTGTGAGGTCGCCTACGGTTCTGTAGCGGACGCATGTCTCCTCGACCCGCTCGTGTTCGTGTGGCCTGATCCACTCCGACTCGGCCAGCAGGATCCCGTCGCGCGCGAGCACGCGGCGCTGATGAGCGAAGTAGATCGATGGCAACTCGAGCTCCTCGGCCTCGATGTAGCGCCAGACATCGAGCTCGGTCCAGTTGCTCAACGGGAACACGCGGATCTGCTCACCAGGCCGAATCCGTCCGTTGTAGAGCGTCCACGGCTCGGCACGCTGCGCCCGCGGCTCCCATTGGCCAAACTCATCTCGGAACGACAGGACCCGCTCCTTGGCGCGAGCCCGCTCCTCGTCTCGCCTCGCCCCGCCCAACGCGGCGTCAAACCGGTGGCGCTCGAGCGCGTCGAGCAGCGTCACCGTCTGCAGGCGATTACGCGAGCTGCCCGCCACGCCCTCCCTCACGCGGCCGGTGTCGATCGATTCCTGGACCGACGCGACGAGCAACCGGTGTCCCCGTTCGAGCAGGTGACGGTCGCGGAACTCGATCACTTCGGGGAAGTTGTGGCCGGTGTCAACGTGCAGCACCGGGAACGGCAGCGGTAACGGTGCAAACGCCTTCTCGGCAACACGCAACAGCGCCACTGAGTCTTTGCCGCCGCTGAACAGGAGCACGGGACGGCTCAACTCCGCCACGACCTCGCGGGTCACGAACACGGCCTCTGCTTCAAGCGCGCGGAGCTCCGACACACGGCGGGCGACCGCGCTCACGCCGTTCCCCGCCGCTCGATGTGGCACGGCTCGCTCCAAGTCACGAAGACCATCCCGCGAGGAAGCTCAGACGACCTCGTCGAGGCGGCCGGTCGCGACGTCGTAGATGAACCCCCGGATCGAACCCTTGCGGGGGATGAAGGGCGATGCCTTGATCCGGGCGATCGATTGGCGCACATCGGTCTCGAGGTCGGAGAACGCCTCGGCCGCCCACTCGGGCTTGATCCCCGTCTCGACCTGGATCGAGCGCTTGAAGTCGTCGTCGGTGAACGTGAGCATGCCGCAGTCGGTGTGGTGGATCAGAATGATCTCCTCGGTCCCGAGCAGCCGCTGCGAGATCGCAAGTGAGCGGATCTCGTCGTCTGTCACGACGCCGCCAGCATTGCGGATCACGTGCGCGTCGCCCTCCTGGAGGCCAAGGGCGCCGTAGACGTTCAGCCGGGCGTCCATGCAGGCGACGATCGCAACCTTCTTGCCGGGCGGCAGGGGAAGTGTTCCCTTGTCGAACGCGGCGGCGTACGCCTCGTTGTTGCCAAGTAGCTGGTCGGTCATGCTCATCAGGCTCTCCTTAGCGCTGGTAGGGCAAAGTCATTATAAGCAATCGGTTTAGTATAATACGCGCAGCCGTCCGAACGAGAAGCTCGTCTGCCTACGTGCGACGGCGATCGTCGCGCACGCCTCGAGCTGCGAGGTCAAGGACATTGACGAGGGACTTCTCAGCAGGCGGACGTACTGTCCGCAATCTCGCGCACCATGTCTCCTCGCGCGCCCGGACGACAGACCTCCATCGGCGCGGGATCGGTCGCCGTTGTGGCCAAGGCCACAGCGGTCCTCGACTCGCTCGCGCAGCGCGGCGAGGCCACGCCGGCACAGCTCGCTGAGCTCGCCGGCGAACCGCGCAGCACGATCCACCGCCTCTTGTCCACCCTCGAAGAACTCGACCTCGTCGAGCCCGGCCGCCGGCGCGGCACATGCATGCTCGGCTTCAAGCTCTTCCAACTTGGGACCACCGTCGTGTCCCGGTTCGACGAGCGTCAGGCCGCGCTACCGGTGATGGAGCGCATCCACGAAGACATCGGCGAGACCACCTTCCTGTGCATCCGACGTGGCGATGAGGGCGTCTGCATCGAACGCCTCGACGGAAAGCAGGTGAACCTCCGCACGCTCAGCCTCGGCGGCTCTCTGCCCCTTCACGCCGGCTCCGCTCCGCGCGCCCTGCTCGCCTTCGCCCCTCCAGCCGCCTGGGATGACTACCTCCAACGAGCCGACCCGCAAGCTTTCACCGCGAAACCGTTCGCGATCCCCGACGCCGTGATCGAAGAGCTCCACGCGACCCGCGACCGCGGCTACGCGATCTCCGATCAAGACATCACTCCGGGCGTCGCGTCGCTCGGCGCCCCGATTTTCGACCACGCCGGCGCGGTCCGCGCCGCGCTCTCCATCGGCGGGCTGCGCGATCCGATCCTCGGACCAGGCTCACGCGCCCTCGAGCTGCTGCGCAACGGCGCGACCGAGATCTCCCGCACCCTAGACCATATGGAGGAATCGGCGGCCGGCTGTCGAAGACAAGGTCGGCACCCACCACGCGCCTGGCGTGCGGTTGGGTGAGACGCGCCGAGGGTGACGCCTCGGCGGTCGCCGGCAACACCATACGGAAGGGAGTGCCGACCATGGCGAAGGTTCGCAGTTGGGTCGGACTGGACGTGCATGGCGCGAAGGTGGTCGCGTGCGTGGTCGACGCCGAGTCCGGTGAGATGACCGTGCATCGATTGAGCGGGGAGACCGCCGAGGTGGTCGCGTTCTGCTGCGGCCTGCCGCGGCCGACGAAAGCGGCCGACGAGGCGGGGCCGACGGGCTACGGGCTCGCGCGGGCGCTGGCGGCGGCCGGGGTCGGGTGTGTGGTCGCGGCGCCGGGCAAGATCGAGCGCCCCGTCCCAGGATAAGATCAAGACCGACGCGCGTGACGCGGAGCGCCTCGTGCGGTTGTTGATGATCGATGCGCTGCACGCGGTGCGGGTGCCGACGCCCGAGCAGGAGTCGCTGCGCGATCTGGTCCGTGCGCGTGAGGACGTCCGCGTGGATCTGATGCGCGCCTGTCAGCGACTGTCGAAGCTGTTGTTGCGCCACGACGTGCGCTATGAGGACACGACCAGCCGTTGGGGCGAGCGCCACCGTGCTTGGTTGGCGCGGGTCGACCTCGGTCAGCGAGGCGCGCAGGCGACGCTGGCTGACTATGTCGGTGCCGTCGAGGCGCTGGAGCTGCGCCGCGGCACGCTCGAGGCGGCGATCGCGCAGCTGGTGTCAGACACGCCGTGCGCGCAGGCCGTCGCGCGGCTGCGTTGCCTGCGTGGGATCGACACGCTAACCGCGGTCGGGCTGGCGGTCGAGATCGGCGACTTCGAGCGTTTCCAACGGCCGGGGCAGCTGATGGCCTATGTCGGGCTGGTGGCGTCTGAGTACAGCAGCGGCCAGACCCG
>JBEKRJ010000930.1:0-2533 GCA_049518835.1 Solirubrobacteraceae bacterium | reverse complement strand
GCGGCTGGCGGAACCGGTCGATCGGGTATGTGCCGCAGAAGGTGCTTTTGGACCCGGATATGCCGATGCGCGCCCGCGACCTCGTCGGCCTCGGGCTCGACGGGCACCGGTTCGGGATGCCCGTCCCGTCCGCCAAGCGAAAGGCGCTCGTCGAGGAGATGCTGAGCGCGGTCGACGCACATCGATTCGCCGACGCCCGGGTCGGGACGCTGTCAGGAGGCGAGCAGCAGCGGGTGCTGATCGCTCACGCCCTGATCTCCCGCCCCCGGCTGCTGCTCCTAGACGAGCCGCTGGCGAACCTCGACCTGCGCTCCGGGCAGGAGATCATCGCGCTGCTGCACCGGATCGCTGTCGAGCATCGGATTGCCGTGCTGCTCTCCGCGCACGAGATGAACACGCTGCTGCCCGTCATGGACCGCGTCGTCTACCTCGCCGACGGCCGGGCCGCGGCCGGAACGACTGACCAGGTAATCCGCACCGACGTACTCAGCAACCTCTACGGCCACCCCGTCGAAGTTCTCCGTCTCAACGGCCGCATCCTCGTGATCGCCGGAGACGCCGACCCCGGCGCCACACACCACGACCACGGCCCTCCGGGACCGGTCGTTCAGATCGGCTGAGCGCCATGCACTGGCTGTTCGAACCAGGGTTCTTCTCAAGCCAGCCGGCACGCACCGCGTTGGTCATCGGCGGCGTTGTCGCGATCGTGTCCGCTGTAGTCGGCGTGTTCACCGTCCTGCGCGGCCAATCGTTCGCGGGGCACGCGCTGACGGACGTGTCGACCGCCGGCGGGTCGGCCGCGTTCCTGCTCGGGATCAGCCCGCTGCTGGGGTTCGTCGGGTTCGGCCTGCTCGGCGGCGTAACGATCGACGCGATCGGCACACAACGCGTGACGGGCCGGGACCTGGCGACCGGGATCGTGCTCGGCGCCGCGACCGGCCTCGCCGCCCTGCTGCTCTACTACGACACCACCAACAGTGCCACCACCGGCGCGACCCAGACGATCCTGTTCGGGTCGATCTTCACCATCGACCCTTCCACGATCCCGATCGTGATCGCCTTCAGCGTCACCGCTATCGGGATCATCGCCGTGCTTTACCGGCCGCTGCTGCTGGCCTCGACCAGCGTCGAGCTCGCCGCTGCGCGAGGCGTCCCCGTTCGCCTGATCGGGCTCGTCTTCATGGCGGCGCTGGCGGTCGCCGTCGGTCTCTCCGCGCTCGCGATCGGCGCGATCCTCTCCACCGCGCTGCTGATCGGCCCAGCCGCGACCGCGCTGCGGCTCACCAACCGCACCGGCGTAGCGCTCGTCGCCGCGGCCTTGATCGGTGTGCTCGCCACGTGGCTCGGAGTGCTGCTCGCCTACGACAGCTACTACTGGGGCTCCAGCCACAACGGCTACCCCGTCAGCTTCTTCATCGTCGCCCTCTCCCTCCTCGCCTACCTCGCGTCCGGACTCCCGTTCGTTCGAACCCTCACGAACAGCCGCGCGACACCGCCCACCGCCCTCGGTCAGCAATGAACCGGACAACGCACCACCCCGCCCCCAACCGCCTCCCACCGCCACCGGGCGCAGAGGGACGACGTGTTCTCTAGCTTCATGACCAACACCTGGATCGTGGCAACGATCATCGCCGTGATCGCGGGAGTCGTCGGCTTCTTCGTCGTCCTCCGCGGCTCGGCGTTCCCCGCCCACGCCCTTCCCAACAGCGCCTTCGCCGGCGCCGCGGCCGCGAACCTCCTCGGGATCAGCGCCCTCATCGGGCTCGGCGCGTTCGCCGCTGCCGCCGCAATCGCGATCGCGACGCTCGGTCGCCGCGGCCGCCACGACGTCGGAACCGCCCTCGCGCTCGTCCTCGGGCTCGCGCTCGGCGCGCTGTTCCTGAGCCGCTCACAGGAATACGAACCACAGCTCTACTCACTCCTGTTCGGCGAGATCCTCGGCGTCTCCACCACCGAACTGCTGCCCGTCGCGCTGCTCGCGCTCGCCAGCATCGCCGCCATCGCGATCCTCTACCGGCCGCTGCTCTACTCCTCCGTGATCCCCGACATCGCCGAAGTCAAAGGCGTCGCCAACCACCACATGGAACTCGCTTTCCTGCTCGTGCTCGCCGCCGCCACCGCCCTCACCGTCCCCGTCGTCGGCGCCCTGCTGATCTTCTCCCTCATGATCGGCCCGCCCGCCGCCGCCCGCTCGTTCACCAACCGCCCCGCCGTCGCGATCATCCTGTCGGTGATCATCGCCCTGATCACCGTCTGGACCGCGATCGCCATCTCCTACCAAACCAACTGGCCGATCGGATTCTTCGTCGGCACCCTCAGCGCCCTGGCCTACACCCTCGGACGGACCTGGGCCGCCTGGTGACACACCCGCCCGGCAGACCAGCCAGCCCGACGCGACATCACGCTCGCCACAACCGAATCCACGAGTCGCACCCGTCTAAGCTATCCGATCGGCCACCAACTGGCCGCCGAAACGACCTGAGAGGAGGCCGATTCCCGCCACATACGGCCGCCGTTTCACCGATTCAACGCC
>JBEKRJ010000929.1:0-2534 GCA_049518835.1 Solirubrobacteraceae bacterium | reverse complement strand
CGACATCGCTAGCTGTTGGAAGAAGATGCGGAAGCAGCCAGGTCGCCGCGGAAGCGATGCTGATCGCCACGCTGGCGGCCGATAGGCCGTAGAGCATCACCCTTGCTCGCGCTGCCGAGCGGCCTAGAACCCCGGTCAGCACGAGGACGGCCGTATACAGCAGCGCTAGGTTATAGGCGAAGGTGGAACGAGCAGATGACCCCGACCACGAGCCAGAGACGAGCGTCAACGTCGTGAATCCGATCATCGCGACTGCGACGATGCTGAATCCAACGCTGAGCCCGCCGAACGGCGTCGACGAGAACACCGCGCGCACGCTGAAGATGACGATCACGATGATCACCGCAACGCTGACTGAGTCAGGGAAGAAGCCGCCCGACGCGAGCGCCAGCCCCAGAACCAGGCCGCCCGGTGCGATTAGGGCTACGGCCAAGCCAAAGCGGGCAATGTGAGGCTCGACGGCGCGCAGCATGGAGGTCGCGCAAGCGTAGACGACCAACCAGCAACGCTGATTAGTAAGGTTTCATTCATACTCATACAGAACTGGGTCCCCGATTCGTAGGAATCTGTGTGGTAAGGCCAAGGGACCGATCCGGAGGCCGTCGCGCGCCCATTGCCTCGGTCGTGTTGGCCATTTGTTTGGCCTTGGGGCTGCTTCCGGCTATGACCGAGCAGGCCCTCGCGATCTCGGGCTATGGCAGCGACGAGCCCCCGATAAGCGCGCAGTACCCTGACGCAGCCGTCCCGCCGCAAGGGCAGGGTCAGGCTTCAGTCGTGTCCAACCTCGGGAGCGTCATGCGCGTGATCAGCAAAGCGCAACGGAGTGGTCCAAAGCAAGCCGCACGGCTGCGCGTGAAGGAGGTTCAGATCAGGCGCAGTGCAACTGCCGCGCTGGCAAGCGCCCCCGGTCTCAGCCCGCGCCAGTCGGGGTCAGTCGCGTTGCTCGTCGCGCTGATGGCCGTACTGTCGGTCGGCGGCGTCCTGCGCTGGCGCCGAGGCCGCGCTTAGGAGTTCCTATTGACCAACTTTCTGGCAATCCAAACAAAGATTGCTGCTACTGACTCGACGGTCTGGCGGTCAGCGCCGCGGTGCCTCCGAGGGAAGCACGAAACCCCATGCCACCGGCGACGAGTTCGGACCCGATGCGGTAACGGCCCGCAGCTGCTCGAGCTCGCCACGCAGGTCCTCGATCTCGTTGACGAGTGGATTGAGATCATTTTGCTCGGCCGCTTGCTCGGCCGCCTGCGCTTTTTGCAGCTGCGCCTCGAGAGCGATCAGCTTCGCGAACCCCAGTTCCAGCGCTTGCTCGACCTCCAGCGGTGCCGATGCGGCCGCGCCGCCGCACCGCGCTCGCAAGGAACGCAATCGCTCGAGCTCTGGGCCCGCCAGCTGTCCTGCGCCACCTAAGGACATCGTTCTTCCTCCGGTTCCGACCCGCAATTTGGCGTCTAGTAGCGATGCGCGGGATGCACCCCGATCACCGTCGCATGGACGAACCACTAGCCGTTCGGGTACCTCATCAAACACCCGGGGCGGTGTCAAACTGCCCGCGGCCGGATGAGCGGGCCAACCGAGCCATCGTCAGGACGAGAAACGCGAGGGCTGCCCACCACACGGGACCGGGGGCTGCGGTGGGACAACCCTCGCGTTCCGAAAGGGTACCCCCAGAGCGCGATCGCCCTCGCAGGTTGCCGCGGCGCTGTCAGGAGTCCGACATCCGAGCGCGGGCGGGCGCGGGGCCCGGTGCCGGCCGTCCGGCCCGGACGGCGCGAGGCGCCCTGCTATATTCAGTGCTCTCCTCGGGCGGTGGTATGTCTGTGCGGTCGCCATCTGAGGGGATTGATCCAAGCCATGGAGACACCGACTCGATAGACACCGGCCCATTCCCGACAGCCGCGTCGTGACTGGGCCCGCTGGGCCCTTTTTCATGTCCGCAGACCCATCTGGAACTCATGCCTCGTACGTTTACTCTTGATCACACTCGCAACATCGGGATCATGGCTCACATCGACGCCGGTAAGACGACGACGACCGAGCGGATCCTTTATTACACCGGCCGGACCTACAAGATGGGCGAGGTCCACGAGGGTGCGGCCGTGATGGACTGGATGGAGCAGGAGCAGGAGCGAGGGATCACGATCACCTCGGCGGCCACCACGTGTGAATGGAAGGGCCACCGGATCAACATCCTCGACACGCCCGGCCACGTCGACTTCACGGTCGAGGTGGAACGCTCGCTGCGCGTCCTCGACGGTGCAATCGCGCTGTTTGACTCGGTCGCCGGCGTCGAGCCCCAGTCCGAGACGGTCTGGCGCCAAGCGGACAAGTATCACGTGCCGCGGATCGCCTACATCAACAAGATGGACCGGATCGGTGCCGACTTCGAGCGCGGCGTCAAGACGATGATCGACCGGCTGGGCGCGCATCCAGTGCCTGTGCAGCTCCCGATCGGCGCCGAGGCGGAGTTCAAGGGAATCGTCGACCTGGTCGCGATGAACGCGATCGTCTACAAGGACGAGCTCGGCAAGGAGCAG
>JBEKRJ010000928.1:0-2537 GCA_049518835.1 Solirubrobacteraceae bacterium | reverse complement strand
TGCTCGGGCAGCCGCGACCAGCTCCGATCCTCAGTTGGGAGCAGGCGACGGTAGGCGGCGAGCAGCTCGCCGTGCAGCAGGGCGAGGTCGTCGGCCTGCAGCAGCAGGAAGTCGCGTTTCAGATCGTGGAAGGTGATCGTCTCGCCTTCGAGTGTGAGCAGCTCACGCTCGGCGAAGGTCTGTAGCAGCGCGCGCACCTGCGCGGGCGAGCGCCCCCAGAGGTGCTCCCAGTAGCGGGCGACCGCGTCGATGGGAATCCGCGTGTCCTGGGGATACACAGCCAGGCTGCGGTACGCCTGCGCGTCGCCGTCGGCCAGCGCGCTGACAGCGACCTGCATCGTCTTGAAGACATTTGCGTATGGGTGCGAGAGAAACGTGCGCTCGCCGTGCTCGAGTTGCTCGACCAGCGCCGGCCAGGGGGTGCCGCCGCGGCCGATCGCGGCGCCGACGAGCGCGAGCGCGAGCGCGACCCGCCCCGTCGCTTCGATCACGCTGTCTGCTTCGGGCGGCAGCGCGTCGGCGCTCTCCCCGGTGAGCTTGGCCAGCAGCAGGCGGGCGGCCGGCTCGGGCAGCACATCGACTCCCAGCACCTCGGCGCCCGCCGACCTGAGCACGGCGCGATCGCGCGTCGTGTAGAGGACCCGCCCGCGCGGGCCCGTGACCCGGAACGCGTTGGCGGCCGCGCCCGACCAGACGTCATCGACGACCACCAGCGCCTGTCGGTCCGCCAGCGCACGCTCGAGCGCCGCCTTGCCCTCGAGCGCCGTCCGCACCCCACTCTCCGCGCCCAGGCGGGCGAGCAGCTCGCGCTGCGCGGCGACAGTGTCAGCGTCCTCGCCGAGCGTGACCCAGAACACGCCGTCGGGGAAATACGCGCGAACCTCGTCGCTATGGACGAGCGCTGCGGCGAGCACGGTCTTGCCGATCCCGCCCTGGCCGTGCAAACCCAGCCCACGGCCGGTCACGCCGACGGCCCCCCGACCGGCGGCGAGCAGCGAATCGCGCACGCCGGCCAGCTCGTCGCGCTCCACGAACCCGCCGGGCAGCAACGGAACGTCAACGAGGCTCCCCAGCTTGTCCGTGGTCGCCAGCGCGGTAATCGTGCTTGCGAGCCGCCCCCCGGACCGTCCACCGTCGGGTGCCTGCAGGGATGCTGCGCGCTCGTCGGCGCCGAGCGCCTCGAGCAGCCGATTGCAGATCCGGACGATCGATCCGTTGCAGTTGGTCTGCTCGGCCAACGGACCGTCGCGCTCGGGGTCATGCGCCCAATGGACCGCCTCCAGCAGCGGCACACTCTGCCAACGGCAATGCTCGACAAGCGCGCACACCAGCGTGGCGCCTTGCTTGATCAGCGCGGGGAGCTCCTGCTCCATGACGAACTCCGACGCCAGGAAATCCGGGCTGATGAGCAGCAATGCCGCACGCGATCGACCGATCGCGTCGCGCAGCTGTGGGCGCCACTGCTTCCCGACAACGTTGCAGTCGTCGCTCCAGACCTCCAGCCGCCGCTCGCGCACATCGGGCGCCAACATCACCACGAACTTCCGCCGCCACTTCGCGTCCTCGCGGCTATAGCTCACGAACACGACCGGGCTGCCCCCCGGGTTAGCCTCGCCAGCCATCACCACGCCCTTCCCCCGATCACGATTAGCGCGGAGCCTAAAGAACCCGCACCAATGCCGCCAACCCTGACCGCCGAGCCGTCAGCGGCCACCAGTTGACCGTACGAGCGTTATCGCGCGCGCTTATGGGAACCCGATCGCGGAGGACCGTCGCCGCCGATCACCGCCAGCAATACGACCTCGCCCGTCCTGGTCCCCACCGCGATCCCCTCCTGACCCCACACGAGCGCGGTCACTTGGGACCCGAGGCCCAGCCGCAGCGCCAAGATCTCCGCACCGCCACCGGCGCCCCACAGCCGCATCATCCCGTCGGCGTTGGCGGTCGCGAGCGTGCGCGAGTCGGGCGAGAACGCCACTGCGGTCCGCCAGTCGATGTGGCCTTTGAGAGTGTGGGTAGGCTGGCCGGTGGCGGGGTCCCGGAGCCGCACCGTCCCGTCGCCGGAGGTCGCGAGCCGGGTGCCGTCGGGCGAGAACGCCACCCCGCCGTCGGGCGAGATCAGCACCGCGGTTACATCGTCGGTGCGGCCTTTGAGGGTGTCTGCGGGCTCGCCGGTGGCGGGGTCCCAGAGCCGCACACTCCCGTCGACCGTGGCGCTCGTGAGTATCTCGCCGTTGGGCGAGAACGCCACCGCTCTCACCGAGCCGGCGTGGTGTTCGAGGGTGTGGGTGGGCTGGCCGGTGGCGGGGTCCCAGAGCCGCACTGTGCCGTCGTCGGCGGCGGTCGCGAGCTGGGTGCCGACGGGCGAGAACGCGACCGCGTTCACCCCACTGGTGTGGCCTTCGCGGGTGCGGGTGGGTTGGCCGGTGGCGGGGTCCCAGAGCCGCACACTCCCGTCGTCGCTGGCGGTCGCGAGCTGGGCGCCGTCGGGCGAGAACGCCACCGCTCTCACCGAGCCGGCGTGGTGTTCGAGGGTG
>JBEKRJ010000927.1:0-2538 GCA_049518835.1 Solirubrobacteraceae bacterium | reverse complement strand
CGCCTGCGTCCATTCGATCGCCGACCTATCGCCCATCGGCCACGCCCCCATCCAGCAACGCGCGGTGCCGGCGCAGCCACGCTCGGCGCGCGAACTCGGCCCGCATCCCAAGCGGCCAGAACAAACAGGCCGCGCACGGGTCCGCCGTCCAGCAGGCCTTACCCCGGGACGGCATCAGCTCGTACGCCTCGTGCGCGAGCGCCCACGCATCCGCGGACCTCACTGTAGGATGCTCAAACGGAATCCCGACGAGCCCGAGCGCGTCCACGACCGCCGTAAGCACAGCAGCCTCGACGACGGCGATCTCGGGTAGCAGGTTCTTCAGCGATGTGCTCTCGCCGATGAACGCCTCGGCGTCATCGTGATGCAACCCGGCGATGCACACCGCCCGGTCGTGGCCCAAGTCGTGAAGGCGGCTTGCGACCAGCAACGAATGCTCCGCGGCCGTATAGAGCGTCTCGCACTGCCCTGCGAACCGGCACGAGTGGCTCAAACCCCGGGCGACGGCCTCGAGCGCGATCACCGCCGGATCATGGGCCCACGGGTCGAGGTAACGGCCGGACATCAGCTGAGGTGACAGCGACCTGGAGTGAACGTCGTCATCGCACCCGTCTCGGCCTCATCGTTCGGTCCGTTGACACCACCGCTCCGGGAATTTGGCGGTCGGGTCGCTCCCGGCGTGTCGTTTCGCTCCCGCCGGCTCTGTCAGTTGTGCGAGTGATCATCGTGGTCTCCTTTCGATCGTGGTTGATCTGTGTGACTCCTCGCGGACCGTTCGGTCGCCTGGCCCTCCCTTTCGATGACGGCGGCCGCGAACGTCTGTGCCACCAGTTCGCGGGCTCGCTTGAAGTCCTCGCCGTGCAGCTGCCCGCGGCCGTATGGGCCGCCGAGCACGATCGACGCGAGGTCGTAGATCCCGCCGGCGGCGCCGCAGGACATGCACTGCCAGCACTCGGGGTTGGGTCCGCCGACGTGACATGAGGGGTGCTCGTCGCGATGATCGGGGGCCGGGCAGCGAACAAACCCGGCCCGGTTCGGCCGCCGGCCGGCCAACCGGATCATGTACTGCGCGGCTGGGATCCGCCGATACCGATCGCGAGCCCGCGATCCTCTCGCCGCGGGGCGCGGCGGCTGCTCGTGCTCGATGTCGGGTAGGTCGCCGACGAGCTCGCCGAGCGTGTAGGCGGGCAGAGCGAGGTCGGCGTGCACGATCCGCGCCCACTCCCCGCGCTTGTAATTCGGACTGCCCGCCAGGCGGACCAGACGACTACGATCGCGGCAGACGCGATCGCCGCCCAGGCGACGGACGAGACGTCCGTTCGCGCGCTCGATCGGCTCGCTCAGTTCCCCCGCCCCCGCGTCGGTGCGCGTGGCCGGCAGCGGACGGTCAAGTCGCCAATACGCGTGCACATGACCTGGCCCACCGCCCGTGCTGACGAGCAGCTGACACGGCCGCTCGGCCAGGAACGCATACAGCCCGTCCAGTCTCGCCGGCTCGTCGATGTCGACCCACAGCCACCGCGACTCGGTCACGTGCTCGCGCCCGCCGGCGCGGCGGGTCCTCGCGGTCACGCCGACGAACGCCTCCTCCCGCGGCCCACCGGCAAACAGCTCGCGGGCGTAGACACCGTCGACGATCCGCCCCGCGTGCCACAACAACCCGCGCAGCCACTGACCGTCGCTGGCGCTGCGGCGGGCGGGTAGGAAGTGCCGGGCGCGCCGATCGACGCTCACCTTCCCGCCCGGCGGCCGGGTACCCGGCGCCAGCTCCACGAACCCGCTCGACGCGACGTGCAGCATCCACAACTGGATCATCCGGTGCGTCGACGCGGGCAGCTCGCCGTCCAGCAGCCGCCCGTCCGCCAGGCGCACCCTTCCGCGCAGCCGTGGCTCGTCCTGGCCGGCGATGGCGCGTTCGGGAACGTGGGCGAGCGGGCGTAAGGCGGGTGCGCCGCGGCGCCTGTCGATGCCGATGCTCAAGCCTGCCTCCTGGTCACGATCGCTCTGACTGTGTAGTCGTAGAAATCCGGCGGCGGGCCCCCCGGTTCACAAGCCTGCCGGCCGCTCGCTGGCTAACGGTCCCGTCCGAGCGTCCCGCGCGGCGATCGCGCGGCTCGTTGGCGAGAGCTGGCGGTTGTCGCCGCCGTGTCGGCAGCGCTCAACAGCGGCCATCGAGGTCCGCTGCCTGCTCCAACGTCGCGGCCAGCGAGACCAGCGACGCGGCCTGGCCGGCCACCTCGTCGCTCACGTCCGCGAGCGCGGACCACTCGTCGGCGAGGAGCGAGATCACCCCGGCCGCGTCCTTCAGCGCGCTCGCGATCTGCGCCAGCAGCGCACCGCGCCGGCCGCGGGCGGTGCGGGCTGCCAACAGCTCCCGCGCCGCATTGGCTGAGCGCGAGCTCGCGAGCTGCTCGTAGAGCCCGCCCGCGTTCGTCGCGCGACACCGCGAAACCGTGTCCTGCTCGAACATCGCACAGCTCCTTTCCCGTCGGGCGGCAGGGGCGCCGGTGTGCCGTCGCGCCACGGCAGGCCGCGCCC
>JBEKRJ010000926.1:0-2539 GCA_049518835.1 Solirubrobacteraceae bacterium | reverse complement strand
CCAGCCGCCGATCCTCAAACGGCCGGTGCCCGTCGGGGATCGGCGGCAGGTCTCCCGCGGCGCTGCCAGCGGGCGGTGTTGAGCCGCTCGCGCCACCGCCCGCCGGTCTGCGCGAACAGTCGGTGCACGATCGGCTCCAGGTGCTCGCGCGCGTGCTCGAGCGTCCGGTCGACGTCCTCGCGCAAGCCGCGTTCGAGTATCACATCGTCCTCCTCGCCAGAGTTGTCGTTCAGGTCGTACGCGACGCCGTCGATCACCTCGCCGTCCGACAGGTGATCGGGCGTGCCGTGCTGGATGTCCGCCGGCTCCGGGGCGCGGCGCCATCGCCACCGTCCGCGACCCGCGGCCGGCTGGGCTACGTGTGACGGCGGCGGCTTGCTGTGAGACGAGTGCTCGGCCGCTGGCTGCCTCGCGTCGCGCAACGCCAACATTGATCGTGTGCGCAGACTGTGCAGCAGGGTAGGGACGCGCTCTACGGCGAGGTCCCAGACGAGCGGGCCGCGGCCAGCGTCGCGTCCTGACTGCCACAACACCCCGAGCCACCACATCCCAGCGCCGACGAGCGTCACGGCCAGGTGCAGCAGCGGGTTGTAGCTGATCCAGCGCGGGAACAGCCACATCAACGTGGTGATGACGACGAGGCCACCACCCACGATCTGGCACAGCCGCGGGCCTGCCCACCAGCCCGCCAGCACCAGCAAGAAGATCACACCAATGCTCATACCGTCAACCTAACCACGCTTGGCGGACGAATTGTGTGACTGTGACAGTTCTGTAACTCATTTGTGTCACTCCCTTCACTCGATCGAGGGGATTGGACAGCATCACGCGCCGGCGCCCGGATAGTCAGCTGTCCCGAGCGTCGTTCCGGTCGACAGTCCCGCGCCGCTACCGGCCCCGGCGCCGAGCTGGTCGAGCAGGTAGCGGAAGTCCGCGCCCGCTTGGGTCGCGTGTCCCTCGCTGTAGCCCTCGTAGTGCCCCAGCGGGGCGCCGCCGTGGGGTTGCCACCAGCCCGTCTCAATGGCGGTGCCGGCGGGCGCGTAGGTCGCGATCTGCTGTCCGGCTTGAACGGTTTGGCCGACGGTGACGATCGGTGTGACCTGCTCGGCGATGTACCACCAGTCGCCTTGCAGCGACCCGTCCAACAGCTGGCAGACGATCGCCGGCTGGCCTTCGTAGAAGTCGACGATCAGCTTCACCTGACAGGTGCCGAGCGCGACTAGCGACGAGCCGACCGTCATGCTCGCGTCGACGCCCTGATCGGTCCGCTCCCACGCGATGCGCGTGGCGTGCGCGAGCGGGTCGACATAGTTTCCGGTGGCGGTGTCGACGCACTCCAGCGAGACCGCCACCGGAGTCTGTGAGCCGGTGGTGACGGTCGTGTAGATCGCGGGCAGGTCGGGGTAGTGGCTGCTCGCCCACCCCGAGGCCTGGATCGCGGTGATCTGCACAGCGGGCGATTGGCCGGCCGTCGTGAGGATCGCCCGGATCGTCGCGTCGGCGGTCCCGTAGCCCGCGACGGTTGCTTGTCCGGCGGCCCACTGCGCGGTCGCGTCCGCTGCGCTGACGGGGTCTGACCAGACCGTGTCGCCGGCGCCGAACGTGCCCGAGTCGGTGTAGCCGACGTTGAGCCAGTCGTTGTTGTCGGCCCACTGGCGCGCCCGCGCCGCCGAGCCGTTCTCCTCGGCATACAGCCACGCCGAGATCACCCCAGCGTCCAACCCCGTCTTGGCGGCCAGCTCCGACCCGAACGCCTGCTGGCCGCTCGTCAAGCCGGCGTAGGTGACGGTGGCGCCGGCCGTGTAGCAGGACTGGCCGGTCTGCTGGCTGAGGTTGATCACGCTCGCGCCGAGCGCGAGCGCCATGATCGCCAACGGGATCGCGCCAAGCAGCAACGGCACGATCACCCACACGGACAGCCACCTCGAGCGCATCGCTCACCATCCCTCGCCAGGCGCGGGGAGCTGGTCGCGCGGCGGCAGGTGCTCGCGCGCGCCGAGAAACTCGCCGTAGCGGCGATACGGGTGCCGGCGCCGGCGGTGCGGGCGCGGCAGCGCGAGCGGCTGAGGAGGCTCGATCCGCGCCCGCCGCACGGTCGCAAGCTCCCGGCGGTCGGCGTCAATCTGCCCGTCGATCTGCGCGCGCAACAGCTCGCGCTGTCCGCCGCCTGCCTCGCGCCATGCAGCGCGGCCGCCGTCGACACGGTAGGACAGCTGTTCGTAGTCGCGGTCGCTGGGGTGCGTCCCGAGCTCGTCGTGCACGGCCTGGCGGGCGTCTGTCAGCTGCCGCGGGGTATAGCGCTGCCCGGTCAGGCGCTCCTGCTCCTGGGCGCCGTGCACGAACCGCTGCGCCGACGTGAGCGCCCCCTCGAGCCCCGTCGCGCGCTCGGCGCTCTCGCGCTCCTGCTCGCCGATCGGTAGATTCGCGCCGCGCGCGAGCCGCTCGGTCCGTAGCCGGTCGGCGTCGGCACGCGCCGCGGTGATCTGCTCGAGGATCTCGGGCCGTTGCGCGAGCGTCTGCTGCGCGCCGTCGTAGTGCG
>JBEKRJ010000925.1:0-2546 GCA_049518835.1 Solirubrobacteraceae bacterium | reverse complement strand
GCACCTCACCACCGCCGAGAGGGGCTGGTCTACCCCTGGCCCTCTATATGGGGCTAGCGGCCATGGCCCTCTCTCGACGGCGGTCGAGGCCGACTACAACAACGATGATGACCTACAAGCGGTGCGCGGGACCGCTCTGGGCTCTCGGTTCCAGCCCTTCGAACATGAGGGTGAGCAGTCGTTTGGGGTTGGCGGCGGAGTCGCCTTCGGTGCTGATCGCGATCGCGGTGGCGAGGTCGATCAACTCGCAGGCGTCGATGTCGCCTCGGATGCAGCAGTCTGTCTGTGCTCGGTCGAGCAGCCGTTTGGCGGCTTGGATCACCTCCGCAAAGGATGATTCGAATGCGGCCGGGCTGCGGCTGTTTCTGACGATGCGGGCGAGCCCTCGATAGGTGCAGACGTGTCCCACGAATGCTCCGAGCCAGTCGATGAGGGCAGCGGCGGGATCTGTCGCCGGCGTGAGCGAGTCGGCGTGCGAGGCGAGGGCGCGGTGGCGATCTGCGAGCAGCGCGTCAAGGAGCGCCTGGCGGTCGGCGAAGTGGCGGTAGAGGGTGGCGGCGCCGACCCCGGCGTTACGTGCAACCTCGTTCAGGGAGGCGTCGGCGCCGCGCTCGGTGAAGGTGTCGGCGGCGGCCGCGAGCAGGCGCTGGCGGTTGCGGTCCGCATCAGCGCGTCGCGGGCGCGGCCGGGGCTTTGGGTCAGCGGGGGGTAGCGACATCGCAGCGAACCGAAGCGGCGTTCCGTATTGTAGGCGGAATGAAGCGGCACGCTATTCCGTTTATGGGCCGGGTCGGCCCGTACCGACCCCTCGTCACCACGCGCGGGGCACCCGCATTCATCCTCGCGGGGTTGACGGCGAGGACCGCCCACCTAATGACCGCGCTCGGCACGATCTTCTTCGTCTCCGGACTCGGTCGGAGCTACGCGCTAGCGGGCGCGGTCGCAGGCGCATACGCGCTCAGCTACGCGCTGTTGAGCCCACGCATGGGCCGGCTGGCGGATCGATATGGGCAGGCGCGGGTGCTGGCGATCGCAGCGCCCGCCACCGGCGTGGCCCGGATCGCGTTGCTCGTGGTCGGACGGCGAGGCGTGCCCGGGTGAGGCCTCCTGCTGGCCTCGGCACTCAGCGGTGCCAGCATGCCCTCCGTGGGATCGATGGTCCGCGCCCGCCGGAGCGCACTGTTCGACGACGACGCGCTGCTGCACGGAGCATTGGCGCTGGAGTCCGTCATCGACGAGTGTGTGCTGATCATCGGGCCGGCTGCGATCGCGCTGATCGCGAGCTCACTGACGGCCACCGCCGGATTGCTCGCCATCACCGTGCTCGCGGTTACCGGTTTGGCCGGCCTGGCAACCCAGCGCAATACCCAGCCGGTGGCCGTCGGCACGGGCCGCTCCGTGCATGGGCGTCTTTTCACCCGTCCGGGAGTCTGGGCGCTGCTGCTCACCTTCGTCACGATCGGCGCGGCGACCAGCACGATCGAACTGGCGACGGTCGCGTTCTGCCAGGCGCACCACGACAAAGTGCTGAGCGGACCGGTACTCAGTCTCCTCGCGCTCGCCAGCGCCCGTGCTGGATTGAGCTACGGGACCAGGGGACCCGCCAGCCACACCGAGGCGCGACTGCTCCGATCAGTCCAACTCTTCACGGCCGCAACGCTGCTCCTGGTCGCCGCTCCGAACGTCCCCGGCCTGATCATCGCTGCGCTGGTCGTGGGCGCCACCCTCTCACCCGTCGCGATCAACGGCTTCGCGACGATCCGCCGCCTCATCCCTGCCCCCCAACTCACAGAGGGATTCACATGGCTCACCAGCGCGCTGGGCCTCGGCATCGCCACCGGCAACGCGCTCGCCGGCCAAATCGTCGCGGCGTGGGGAACCCACGCGGCATTCGCAGCCGCAACAGCCTGCGCACTCGCCGCCAGCCTCGCCACGCGAAGAGCCTCACACAACCGACCGGCCACGACAAAATGACGGCCCCCAGCAGGCACCTCGATCAGATCCTCCGATCCACTGCTTCGCGCCGCATCCCGACGCGTCGCCGACTTCGATACCGCCAGCCTCAGCCTGGCCCGCAGCTCCGCCACCCGTTGACCGAGAGACGGAAGCAGCCAGGTGGCTGCAACGCCGTGCGGCCAGATGCCTGCTCTTGCCGACGCGCGCCTCGAAGCAGCGATCGCCTACCAGCGCTGCGTGAGCGGCGGAGCGGGCACGAAACGCGGTACGTCGTGGAGTGGAGCATTGGCGTGTTTCTCCCGACGCGGGGCGCCGCCCGGCCTGGTGCGGGCTTCACGGGAAGTCGGCACCGGTGATCCCGTCGGCGTGCCCGGCCGGCCAGTGCACCAGCTCAATCCGGTAGCCATCGGGGTCGGTGAGCCAGGCGGTCCGAGGGCCGTCTGGACCGGCGGGATGTTGCTCTGATTCCGGCCGTAGCCCGCGTTCCGATAGCGCCACCATCGTGTCGGCGAGTGCGTCTACCTGGATGACGAGGTGGCTGAACCCGGTGCCGATCTGCACTGGCCCGTCGACCGGCCGCTGCACGAGTT
>JBEKRJ010000924.1:0-2546 GCA_049518835.1 Solirubrobacteraceae bacterium | reverse complement strand
GCAGACATCGCGACGACGGCGACGGCGGCCAGCACCGCTAGCACCGCAGCGAGGCTCAGGACGCGGCGCCGGCGCGCGATGCGCTTGCGCGACCTCGTCGAGCGCAACCCGTATAGGTGCCGCGTGCGCGACGTCCGCCAGATGCGCGTCCGCGGCGGGCGCGTCGGCGGCCGGCCGGCGTGCAAACGTTCGCTGCCCGAGGTGCTCGATCGCCCCGCGCCGGCACCCAAGCCGTCCGCCGGCGCCGCGCCGGCACCCAAGCCGTCCGCCGGCACCGCGCCGGCACCCAAGCCGTCCGCCGGCGCCGCCCCACCGTCGATGAGGCCATCCGGCTCCTGACCGACAGCGCCCCCGGCCGTGAGCGGCGCCACCGCGACCTCGTCCTGCCGACCGTTGGTCGGCGTCCAATGCTCACCCGATGGGCGGTCGTCGGACCCGCCGCGCAGCGGCAGCACGCCGGTCGGCGGGTCATCGCGCAGGACGCCCGTCAGCGGCTGGTCGTCGCGGCTGAGCCGGGTGACACCCGCGCGGGGCTCGCCGGCGCGCGAGGCGCCACCCTGAGAGTCGCCCGCGCGGGAGGCGCCGGCGAGCGGCAGGCTGCGGGTCAGCCGGCGCCGGCGGGTCGAGAACCACTGCACGTCCGCGGCCGCCAGCGCGGCGCGACCGAGCTCGCCGGCGGACTGGTAGCGGTCGGCGGGCCGCTTAGCGAGCGCGCGGCTGAGCACCGCGTCGAAGCGGCGCGGCACCCCCGAGGACCGCGAGGCCGTCGGCGGGCGCTCGTTGAGGTGCGCGAGGATCGTCGCGGGCGTGGTCTCGCGTGAGAACGGGGGCGCGCCGGTGAGGCACGTGAACAGCAGGCAACCGAGCGAATAGACGTCGCTGCGCAGGTCGGTGTGCCGGCCGCGCAGGTGCTCGGGGGACATGAAGTCGACCGTGCCGACCCACTCGTTGGTCTCGGTGATCCGCGTCCGCGACGCGATCGCGCGCGTGATCCCGAAGTCGGTCAGGTATGCGTGCGCGCCCGCCAGCAGCACGTTCGCCGGCTTGATGTCGCGGTGCACGAGGCCGCAGGCGTGCGCGGCGTCGAGCGCGTCCGCGACCTGCCCGACGATCCTGGCCGCCTCGGCGGGCGCCAGCCGCCCCTGCCGGCGCAAGACGGCGTGCAGGTCGGTCCCGGGCACGTAGCGCATCACGAGATACAGGTGCCCGTCCTGCTCGCCGGCGGCGTACACCGGGATCACGTTCGGGTGGTCGATCGCCGCCATCAGCCGGGCTTCGCGCTCGAAGCGCCGGCGCACCGACGGGTCGCCGGCGTGCTCGGCGACGATCAGCTTGATCGCCACCGGTCGGCCGAGCCGCAGGTCGGTGCCGCGATAAATCACGCCCATCCCGCCGCGCCCGATCACCTCTTCGATCCGGCAGCCGGCAAAGTCAGCTCCGAGCCCCAGCTTCGACACGCCGACCATTGTGACGGACGCCCCGCGGCTTGCCGGCGCTTCGGGCCCGCGCGGACCCTAGCATGTAGTAGTGCCCCGTTAGGTTTTTAGGTTGGTGAAGCCCGTAGATGGTATTCGGGCGCGGGCTTGCTGCGGCACGGGAGCCAGGTCCCGTGCCGGCAGACGCTCGATCCTGCAGCGGATCAACCGGCGCTTACGAGCCAAGCCAGCCCTCGCGGACAGCACCCAGCTCAGCTCAGCGCCGCTGAGCTGGCGCTTCGTCGACACGAACGTGCAGACACAAGAATTCGAACAGCCCGAGCGAACTCCTTGAACAACACGGAGCACGATTAGATTAGCTTGCGGGATCGCTAGCTTTTCGGCATATGTCACGGGCTTGCAGGCGCGTCGCCTATGCCGCGAACGTGGCGCTCGCAGCGCTGACGGCGGGTGGCGCGCTGTCTGGGTGCCGAGCGGCAACGCCGCGGCCCGCCGCCCTCGTGCAGCTGCGTCTCGCGGCTCCCGCCGACGGCACCAGGATCTTCGCGACCTCGATCGCCGTGAGCGGCAGCGTGTCGCCGTCGAGCGCAAGCGTGCTCGTCGTCGGCCGCAGCGTCCCGGTCAGCGACGGCTCGTTCTCGACGCGGGTGGCGCTGAAGCCCGGGACCAACCTCGTCGACGTGCTTGCGGGCGCGCCCGACGCCGATCAGGCGATGAACGTCGTGCGCGTGTATCGCGAGCTTCCTGTGGTCGTCCCGGCCGTCGCCGGCGACAGCGTCTCGGCCGCGCAGGGCCGGCTGCGGTCGGTCGGCCTCGTGGCGCAGCTGCACGACACCGACGGCGGCCTTGACTTCCTGTTGCCGCTGCCGCGCCACGCGTGCTCGACGAGCCCCCCGGCCGGCCGCGGCGTGGCACCGCAGAGCACGGTCGTAGTGACCGTGTCGAAGTTCTGCTGAGCGACGGTCAGGCCGAGCCGGGCAGCGCTGCGATCGCGGCTCGCGCGCGGGCGGCGCGGACTTCGGCGGACAGCGTCGTGATGTCGTACTGGCCGTAATGCCGGCGGCCGTTGATGAAGAACGTCGGCGTCCCAGAGACGCTGCTGAGGTCGGC
>JBEKRJ010000923.1:0-2547 GCA_049518835.1 Solirubrobacteraceae bacterium | reverse complement strand
GTGAGATTCGGGTGACCCGCCAGCGTCGCAGCGCGACCCGGCGCGCGAGCGCGCGCGCCGGCTCGTACCCGTCCCACGTCAGCTCGCGACCGTCAATCTCAAGCTCGACCGGCTGCTCGTACACCTGCCGGTAGCACTGGGATCTGACCACGCCGCGCGCGGTCAGCTCGAACGCGCCCGAATCCAGCCGCCGCAAGAACCCGTCGCTCGCAGCTTCCCGGAGCATCGTCGCGGTCGACTTCGGCGTCCAGCCGCCCGAGGCGCCCAGCGGCCCGGCTGCGAGCTGCTCGGCGCTGACGGGCCCACCCGCCTCGGAGACCGCGTCGCACAACTCGTAGACGATGTCGTCGTACAGCGCTTCGCGGACACTGGCGTCGGCTGCGTCTCGACGCGCCTGCCACCGGCGGGCGGCGCCGATCATCGGGATCACCTGTCGGCGCGAGACGCCCAGCGCGACGGCGATCCCGGCGGCGTCAGCCCCCTCGCGAAGCGCGTCGGCGATCAGCTGGTAGCGCCGCTCGCGCTGCTGGTAGGACTCGCGCGGACGATCAGGCTTGGGTTGGGGATCTGGCATGACGTGGACGATCGCGCCCGCCGGCCCGGCGTGTCAACGAAGTCATCAAACACAGATAGATCGCGGCGCAGCCGGAGAGAACGCCCACAACAACCGTCCTTTAACCAACCGGCGGGCGCCCGATCGATGCGATCCCGGGGCGCGATCGATCGCCTGCGCGCGCGCGATCGATCGACTGAGCGACTCGCGGTCGACCGCAACCCAGGTCGCGATCAATCGAATCACGCGCGCGCCAGCACCCGAGCCGGGCGCCGCCGCGTTCCGGGAAATGAGGCGTGCAGCTGCCGTCGACCGGGCGCGCCGGCGAAATCGGGAGTCACAGACGACGCCTAAGGCGACGGGACGGGTGAGGCGCGCCGGCCGGGCGCGCGTGCGGGCAGCGCTGGATGGCCCGCACGAGGGCGGGCTGTTGGAGCGCACGGCAGCAGGAACAGTGGCGGCGGCGGGGTTCTTAGCCGTCGCCGTCGTCGGTCTCGCTGCTCTCGCGCCGCCGGGCGAGCGCGACGATCAGCGGCACCCCGCGCCGCGCCGCCGACCCGCCGGCGACGGAGGTCTGTCGGCCGGCGTCGAGGGACGGCTGGCCGGCGTGCGCCGCCTGCGCGCGCTGTGCTTGCCGGCGGCTCGGCGCGGCGGCGGCCTGCCCGTGGCTGGTCGTGCGGCGCTGGCGCGCTTTGAGGTGGCGCGGCAGCCCGGTGTGGACGCCGCGCAGGGTGCGGCTGCACAGCACCCACAGCTGCGCGCTGATCGCGCCGTACACGACCTGCACGCTGAGGATCTGTCGGTCGATGTCCTGCAACCCGTGCACGTACTTGCCGCGCTCGTCGCGGGCGCCGACGAAGTCCTCGACGATATCGGCGATCATCCGGTCCAGATCCTGGCCGTGGCGGCCGAAGTCGTGCACGGTCGTCGCGTTCAGATCGATCCGGCGGTAGTACGTGTTGCGCGGCGGCGGCTTTACGCCGCTCGGCAACGGCCCGTGCTCGTCCTCCTTGAACTCCTGGGCGGTCAGGAACTGCGTGTAGCTGAACAGCCTGCGCGGATTGACCTTGTGCAGCACCGGCGTGTCGACCAGCTCGCAGCGCGCCAGGTCGGCGAGGTCGTCCAGCACCCACCCCGGCAGCCGGACGATGATGCTGTGCCCCCCGCCGCGCGCCAGCCCGACCGTCGCCCGCCACCAGCCGCGCTCGTCGTCCCACGCCATCACCTGCTCGAGCGCCCGCAGCTGCCCGTCCTCGCAACGGACGCTGACGTCGGCGATGATCGGCTCGACGAGCTCACGCAGCGGCGCGATGCACAGCCGCCCGTCCTTGTTCTCGTAGCAGGCGGTCATCGACGCCTCGCAGCGCCAGAGGTCCATTAGCGCCGGCAGCACCCGCGGCGCGTATCCCGGCTGCTCGCGCGAGCCGACCCCGAAGGAGGCGAACAGCAGGCTGTTGACAGAGCAGCTGACCCCCTGGTCGGTCAGCCCGCCGGCTTGCGCGAGGCGCAGCAGACCGAGCAGCAGCCGATGGTGAAACGAGGTCAGCGTGACCGACGAGCGCGCGTGCCCGAACCTGCCGCGGTACTTGAGCGGCCGCTCGCGGTTGTGCCGGCCGGGTGTCTGCTCGGCGACCGCCGGCAGGCTTGCGGCGATCGCGAATGGCACCCTGAACGTCGCCTGGGCGCGTAGCCGGTCGTGCACTCCCGGCTGACCGTGCTTGCCGGTCCGCTGCCGCACCCGGTTGCGCGCCAGCCCGCCCCGAGCGCTCCTCGCTCGCTTGGCCGGCTTCGCGGGTTCGCCGACCGCGGCGCCGTTCGCCGTGCTGTCGCCGAGCTCGAACGGCTCGCCCTCGCCGGCGAGCAGCACCCGCTGCGACCCGAACAGCTCGCCGCACACGCCCGCCAGCACCGCGCCGCAGCGCCGCGACGCCTCCCGCGCGAGCGTCGCCCCAACCCGCAGCACGACCCGCTCAGCCGAGGCCTCGACCACCTCC
>JBEKRJ010000922.1:0-2547 GCA_049518835.1 Solirubrobacteraceae bacterium | reverse complement strand
ACCGCATAGTGCGTCGGGTTGGTCACGACCACGTCAGCTTGTGGGACCGCCGCCATCATCCGCGCTCGGGCTGCCTGCATCTGACGCCGGCGAATCGCGCCGCGGACCTCGGCCGGCAGCTGCGTTTGCCGACCCTCGTCCTTGACCTCCTGCTTGGTCATCTTCTGCGACTTCGCCGTGCGCCGCTTCTGCCACACGAAATCGATGATCGCGATCATCAGATAGACGATCACCGCGCGTTCGGCGATGCCCTTGACAGCGGAGCCCAGCAGCCGTCCGAGCGCCGCCGGCGGCGTCCCGACGCTGGCGGCGAGGTGGGTGATCTGAGGCACCAGCGCGAGTGCCACAGTTGCACCGACAGCCACCACCTTGGCCAGCGACTTGCCGGTCTCGAACAGGACCTGCGAGCCGAATTTGGTCTTGAAACCGGTGACCGGGTTGAGCCGCTTGATGTCTGGCTTGATCCTGCTCCATGCGGGGCGGACCCCGACCTGTGCCACGTTGGCAAGCACGCCCGCGAGCAGGCAGATCCCGGCGACCGGTGCGACCGCGCTCAGCATCGTCCGCATCACGATCTGCTCCAGGCCGTTGAGCCCGGCGGCGGTCGTCGCCGCGCCCGGCCGCGAGATCTGCGCAAAGATCGCGCGCATCGCGCCGCCGGCGCTGCCGACGATCTGCGCGCCCGACAGGCAGACGACGAGCACCCCGGCGGCCAGCGCGACCGCTCCGCTCAGATCCTGGCTCTTGGCGACCTGGCCTTTCTTGCGCGCCTCGCCGCGGCGCTTGGCGGTCGGTTTCTCGGTCTTGTCGTCGCGGGCCATCGCCGTCACCCGATCCGCAGCGCGCCGAGCGTGGTGTTGACGGCGCCATAGATTTGCGTCGACATCCAGCCGCCCAGGAACGGCAGCGACGCCGTCACGACCAGCAGCGAGATTCCGACCTTGAGCGGGAACCCGACCGCGAAGATGTTCAGCTGCGGCATCGCGCGCGCGATCACGCCGAGCGCCACGTCGGTGATCAGCACCGCCAGCAGGGCCGGGGCCGCGACCTCGACCGCGGCGGTGAGGATCGTGGCGCCGGCCTGTGCGACGCCGCCGATCAGCGGGTCCAACTGGGGCGCGCGCGTCAGCGGCACCAGCGTGAAAGTGCGGTCCAGGCCGCGCAGCATCCACGCGTCGCCGCCGATCGCGATGAAGATCATCACGCCGGCGAGGCCGTACAGCTGCGACAACACTCCACCTTGGGTGCCGTTCATCGGGTTCAGCGTCTGCCCGAACGTGAACCCCGCGACGAAGTCCGACAGCGCTCCGGCCACCTCGATCGCCGCATAGACCGCACCGATCGCAAACGCGAACGCGACTCCGACGAGCAACTGCTCGACCACCAGCCCGGCGATCGCGAGCGGGTCCTCGGGGATCCGCTGCCCTTGCGTGGCGACCCCGGTGAGCCCGATCGAGATCCCGACGGCGATCGTGCCGCGCGCCTGCGGAGCGAGCATCGGCGAGGAGAACAGCGGCGCCAGCACGAACAGCGGGCTGATCCGTGCGAGCACGAGGAAGAAGCCGGTGGCATGCGCCGGGCCGATCTGCGCCAGCAGCTGGTTGAGCGTGGCGGCGCTCATCAGCCCACCAGGCTCGGGATCGACATGTACAGGTTCTGGACGTAGTTGATCAGCTGATCGAGCATCCACGGTCCGAGGATCACGATGATCGCCGCCACCGCGAGCACCTTCGGGATGAACGTCAAGCTCTGCTCCTGGATCTGCGTGACCGACTGGAAGATGCTCACCACCAGCCCGACCACGAGTCCTGTGAGCAGGATCGGCCCGGCCACCTCGACCGCCAGCGTCATCGCCTGGGTGACGAGGTTGATGACTGTGTCCTGGTCCATTGTGCAGTCTCCGTCAGTGGAAGCTCGAGACAAGCGCCTGGGTGACCAGTGCCCAGCCGTCGACGAGCACGAACAGCAGGATCTTGAACGGCAGCGAGATCAGCGGCGGCGGCAACATGATCATGCCCATGCTCATCAGCGTCGAAGCGACGATCAGGTCGATGATCAGGAACGGCAGGTAGATCAGGAAGCCGATCGCAAACGCCGTCTTCAGCTCCGAGAGGATGAACGCCGGGATCAGCACGTAGGTCGGGACCTGCGCGCGCGTCTGCGGCGTCTTGATGTGCGCGAGGCTGACGAACAGCGACAGGTTCTCATTGCTGGTCTGCCTGAACATGAACTCGCGCAGCGGCTCGACGCCGCGCGAGAGCGCGGTCGCGGTCGAGATCTGGTGGTGCTCGAGTGGATCCCAGGCGTCCTTCTTGATCGCGCTGATCGTCGGCGACATCACGAACAGGGTCAGAAACAGGGCAACCCCGACCAGCACCTGGTTGGGAGGCGAGCCCTGCAGGCCAATCGCGCTGCGGATGAAGCCGAGCACGATCAGGATCCGGGTGAAACCGGTGACCGTGAACAGCAGCGCGGGGATCAGCGACATCCCGCCGATCAGCAGCAGCAGCTGCAGCGCGTTGGAGGAGTCGACCTTCACGAGCGGAC
>JBEKRJ010000921.1:0-2547 GCA_049518835.1 Solirubrobacteraceae bacterium | reverse complement strand
GGCTGCGCACGATCGAGGATCTCTTCGATGTCAGTCGCGTGTCGAGAGGCCTGGACGGGGAGGGTCACATCGGCTACGCCGCCCAGCCCGGGCTCGCGCCGTTCGGCCCTGGTGTCTTCAACCATCCGCAGGGTCGCCCGGTTACGCGGGGGTCGCCGCGCTACGACGCGATCCCGAGCTGGTTGCCCAACCATACCGGCGCGGTTGACCGGATCGTGGTGGCCAGCGCTGCCCACCCCGCGCTGGCTGTCCAGGGCGACTCCGTTGCGGTCGCTCTGAGGCACGGCCGAGTACTCGTGAGCACGCTCGGGCCAGACGTGCCACGAGCAGCCGGTGTCGCAATTGCACCGAAAACCACGAGCACGTTCATCGTCAGCTTCAGCTCAGCGTCTGGCGTCGTGCGGCTGAATCCAGCGTCGTTCACGATCGTCGACGAGCTCGGTCACGTCCACCATCCCGCCGTGAGAGCTGTGGGCGGGGGAGCGCCCCCCAGGGAGGTCCGACAGGGCCAGACAGTCGCGCTCAGCCTGCACTGCGTGCCCTCCCCCGGCAACGGCCACCTGACATGGGTTGCCGGCCGAGCGCGGCCGATCGTCGCGTGGGACTTCGAGCTCGAGACCAACTAACAATAACGAGCGATGACCATCAGCGAATCACGCTTCGGCTGTCGCCGGCCAGTAGCAGCTGCGGTACCTGAGTGAACGTCCAAACTGTGATCCTTCCGCTGAGTGAACACCCACCATGAGAGCGGGACGCCCTTCTCGCCGTGTGACGGAGGCTTTGCGCCGACGCGATCCGCCCGTGGAACTACCGCTCCTGGATCTTCCCCCGCGACCCACAATTCCGCCAGAAGGCCAGCCGGATCCTCGAGCGGTACGAGGGCCGCTGGGAGGGGCAGCTGCTCGAACCCGGCGATTTCGTTGTCTGCGCGGACGAGAAGCCCCCGATCCAAGCAAGAGCGCGCAAGCATCCCACCGCGGCCGCCAAGCCCCGTGGCGAGGGCCTGCTGGTCGAGCACGAATACGCGCGTTAGGACGATCCGGCGGTTATACCGATGATGGACGAAACTTCGTGCACATTGCAATGATCGCGGTCAGATAGTTGGCATAACGCTGGCTGTTGTCCTCATGCTGCTGTCCCCGATGCAGGAGATGGAGGGCAGCCTCGCCAGAGCGACCGCCACCGTCAGCAGCGTTGAAGTGACAGGCCCCTTGGCAGCGGTCGTGGAGACGTTCGAGGCGGAGCTGAGCGCCCGTGGGTATGCGCCGAGGACGATCGTCAATCACATTCGGCAGGTGGGGCGGCTGAATCAGCCCCCGCAAACAGCGCCTGCGAGCGCTCGAACCCCGCGACCGGGCATCCATCCGACCCCGCCGCGCGGCGCTCCTCGCCGCCTACCGGCGGCCGGTCACCATCCTCGACAGCGGGCATGGCCAACTCCTCGACCTGGCGTTTACCCAACGACCGTCCGGTCCGCTCCCTGCCCGGTGGCACGCGCAGACGCGCAACCGTCAGACGCGAGCGTCCCCAACTGCCCGACTCGGGGCGAGGCCAGCTCCCCTGGCAGACTCAACACCCCGTCAGCGACGTACAGGTTCTCCGCGCTACGCGCCGGGGTAGGTCAGGCCCACGTTCAATCGCGGCACACGCCCGCCAGCGGGCGCTGGTGATTGCGCTCGACCGAGCGACGCTACCCGGCAGCGTGCAGACGCCGTCCACAGTCGGCGCTGAGATCGAAATGATCCTGAAGGGCGCAAAATAGGTCCCGCTGTCCCGCCTGGCCGATCGCGGGTGCGCCTCGACCTCCCAATGCTGGTGGCTGGCGGCTTCCTGCGCACCCAGGCACCCCGACGATGCCCCCAGACGTTTGGAGGGGCAAACGGATCCGAGGCCCGCGCCGCCGTCCGACACCGATCCCGTGCAACAGCCCCAGCGTCAAGCTGAGCCAAGCCTGCAGGAGTTCATCAGCCGGCGCGTGAAGTCCCCCGCAGCGGTTGCCGGAGTTGCCGATGAGTCGGCGATCGCGGCGGGCCGTTGACTGCAGCCGATGAAGTCAGGCCAGAACGTCGTGAATGGGCATCGGCTCCAGCTCGAGGATCGGTGCAGTCGGAGCCCCGAACCACAGTCGCACCGATTCGGCGACGATCTCGGCGTGGCAGGAAGCAAAGCCGCCGGGAAACTGCCCTGGGGCCGCCGGCCATGGATCGCGGGTGGCCTCGGCGACGGCGTCTGCTGCCACCTCCATCGCCATCACGGCGACATCGCACACCGTCCGAGCGCCGGCGAACTCAGAGTGTTTGACATGAAAGGCGGTGTCGATCCTGGAACCGGCCACGTCGACGAAGCAGGACTGCGCCGCCACGCTGATCGCAGACGGAACGACAGCAGCGAAGCGCTCCGCGAGCAGCGCCGCCAACGCGGTGCAATTATTATAATAACCCCCGTATCCGTCGAAGGCTCGGAGCGCGCAGCTTGACGCAATTCCTTGATCAGCACGGCTGCTCGGTGCCTGTCCTCGTCAGATAGCCCCTCGGTCAGTTCCAGCAT
>JBEKRJ010000920.1:0-2548 GCA_049518835.1 Solirubrobacteraceae bacterium | reverse complement strand
CAGCAACGTGCTGCTCGCCGGGCACACGTTCGTGGTGCTCGGCTACGGCTGGGCCGGGCTGGGGATCGCCGAGCGCGCCCGCGGCGCCGGCGCCGCCGTGATCGTCTGCGAGGTCGACCCGCTGCGCGCGCTCGAGGCGCGGATGGCGGGCTACGAGGTGATGCCGGCGCTGCAGGCTGCCCAGCGCGGGGACATCTTCGTCACCGTCACCGGCTCCCGGCGCGTGCTCCGGCGCGAGCATTTCGCGCTGATGAAGGACGGCGCGCTGCTCGCCAACGCCGGCCATTTCGACGTCGAGCTCGATCTCGGCGAGCTGCGCGCGCTCGCCGAAGGCGTGCGCGAGGTGCGCCCGCTGGTCGAGCAGTACGAGCTCGCGGACGGCCGGCGCCTGAACCTGCTCGCCCGCGGCCGCGTCGTCAACCTCGCGGCCGCCGAGGGCCATCCGGCCGCTGTCATGGACGTCTCGTTCGCGCTCCAGGCGCTGAGCGTCGAAGAGCTCGTGCGCACCCGCGGGACGCTCGCCGCCGGCGTGCATCCCGTACCGGCCGCGATCGACCGCGAGGTCGCACGGCTCAAGCTCGCCGCGCTCGGCGTCGAGATCGACAGCCCCACGCCTGAGCAGGAGCATTACCGGGAATCATGGGGTTGACGGGCATGCGGCTCTGACAGGATGCGATCATGACAGCGACCCACGATGCTTCCCCGCGGCGCGGCGGCATCGATCTCGGCGGCACGAAGATCGAGGCCGTCGTCGTCGACGCCGGCCACCAGGTGCTCGGATCCGCCCGCAGGTCCACGCCGACCGCCGGCGGCCCCGCGGACGTCGCCGCCCAGCTGGCGGCCGCCGTGACCGAGGCCGCGCAGGCCGCGGGCGTCCAGCCGCCGGCGCTGCAGGGCGTCGGCGTCGGTTCCCCGGGGATCGTCGACCCCGACACCGGGGCGGTCACCAGCGCGCGCAACCTGCCCGACTGGGAGGGCCGCTACGAGCTCGCCGCGGAGCTCTCGCGCGAGCTCGGGACCAAGGTGTTCGTCGGCAACGACGTCCAGGTCGCGACCAACGCCGAGTTCGAGCTCGGCGCCGGCAAGCCCTACGAGTCGCTGCTCGGGGTGTTCTGGGGCACGGGCGTCGGCGGCGGCCTGATCCTCGACGGCAAGCCGTGGGTCGGCCGCGGCGGCGCCGGCGAGATCGGCCACGTGGTGGTGGAGATCGACGGGGCCCGCTGCGGCTGCGGCCGGCGTGGCTGCATGGAGGCCTACGCGGGCCGCGGCGCGATGGAGGCGCGGGCCCGCCGGCGCGTCGACAAGGGCCGCAAGACCGACCTGTTCAAGCTGATGGAGGAGCACGGGCGCACCCGCCTGACAAGCTCGATCTGGGCCCGCGCGCTGGAGCGCAAGGACAGGCTCGCAACCGAGCTGATCGATTCCGCCGTCCGCGCCCTCGGCGCCGGCATCGCCTCCGCGATCAACGTGCTCGACGTCGAGGCGGTCGTGATCGGCGGCGGTCTGGGCACGCGCTTCGGCGACCCGTTCGCGCAGCGCATCGCGCGCGAGATGTACCCGCACCTGTTCAACGACCAGCCCCCACCCGACGTCCACGTCGCCACGCTCGGCGACCTCGGCGGCGCAATCGGCGCCGCCCTCCTCGCGCGCCCAGCCTGATTAACCCGCGAACGCAGGACTTAACGCCGTCTCAACCTGAAAGCGGCCACCCGCGCTAGCGAGGCCGCCCCAACTCTGGCAGGATGACCGCGCGGCGGGGACGCGGCCAGGGCAAGAGGAGGAGCTTCGATCAGCCAGCCCGCCACATCGGTCGGGACGCCTAACAGCACGCTGGACGAGGGCCCCGCCCTTGGTCCGGGTATGACGACCGCTCGCCTGGTGGCGCTGGCGGCGCTGGCCGGCGCGATCCTGGTGGTTGCGCTGATCTTCCTGACCGGGGGCGCGCAGTACACGGTGCGCGCTGACTTTCAGGACGCCGGCGGGCTCGTGGCCGGCAACGAGGTGATGATCGGCGCGGCGCAGGTCGGGACCGTGCAGTCGATCGGGCTGACCGCCACCGGCGAGGCGCAGGCCGTCCTGGATCTCGATCCGAGCGTGGGGCGGTTGCCGACGGACACGGTGGCGCGGATCTACGAGAACTCGCTGTCGGGGATCGCGGACAAGTACATCGTGCTGGAGCCGGGGCCGGCGAACGGTCAGACGATTCCCAACGACGGCCTGATTGCGGAGGACCACACGTATTCCGAGGTCAGCCTCGACGCGCTGTTTGACACGTTCGATCCGCTCACCCGAACCGGCTTGGAGCAGCTGATCCGCGGCGAGGGGGCCAGCATCCAGGGGCGCGGCGAGGCGGCGAACCGGCTGCTCGAGTACCTGGCGCCGGGGCTTGCGAGCACGAGCGAGGTGACCGCGGAGCTGACCCGCGACCAGCCGGCGTTCGACGGGCTGGTGGTCCAGGGGGCGCAGGCGCTGCAGGCGCTCGCGTCTCGCAGCGAGCAGCTGTCGGCGCTGATTGCCAACGCCAACGCGACGGCGGCGGCGATCGGCG
>JBEKRJ010000919.1:0-2549 GCA_049518835.1 Solirubrobacteraceae bacterium | reverse complement strand
CTGCAGCACTGAACGCGAAGGTTAAGGATCGTTCAGTAGAATGAGTGCATGAGCACGTTCTGCGCCTTCCGGGTCTTGGTCAGCGCATTGTTCGCGATCCCGAGTTCCTGGACTACCGTGCCGCGGACCTTCAGAACCGCCGTGTAGCTGCCTTTGCGCGCGAGATACCAGTAGTTCGGGCCAATGTGGAATGGTGGCTCGGTGCCTAACACCCGCGCCGCCGTCACGATCGACTCGCCCGCACGGACGCCGTCAAGCGCGTAGTAGGGGTTCGACGTCGACGCCCACACGACCCTCCCGCGCACGGCGAACTGCGCATGCTTGGCAACGCTGTCGAGCAAGATCGGCGACGCGTAGCCGACGCGGACGCCGATCGGGGTCAGGCAGAAGAAGTCCTCGAACTGCTTGCCGCGATTGGAGTGCTGTCGATACAGGTAGCGCGCCCGCGAGCGGGTCATCCCGAGCGTGATGTGCCCGATCGTTGTGCCGGTCATCGAGCCGGTCGCGCCCGGACAATGCGGCACGGTCGGAATCGGGATCCTGACGGTGTTGCTCGTGGCCGATGCTTGCCCCGCGGCGTTCGTGGCGGTCACCACGCACGTCAGCGTCGTGCCCTCATCCAGCGTGCCAAGCTTGTAGGTCGGGCCGGTGAAGCCGGCCAGCAGCGTCCCGTTGCGGTGCCACGCGTAGGTGTAGCCGGTCGGGTTGCCGGTCCAGGTGCCCGTCGAGCATGTCAGCGTGCGGCCGGCTTTGGTCGCACCCTTGAGCGTCGGCGCGCCGCTGAGCGACGGCGGGCCGGGCTGGCCGGAAGGTGTGGCTGTCGTCGCGCTCAGTGGCCCCGTCCCCTGGCTTGTTTGGTGGCCGCCGTCGCCGTTGTAGCTGCCGGTGATCGTGTAGCTGCCGCCCGCCGACGGCGTGAACGTCACTGAGCAGGAAGCCGCGCCGGCCGTGCCCGTCGCCGCAAGCGTGCAACTCCCCGAACTGCCGAACGAGCCCGTCGTCGGCGCCGACGTGAACGAGACCGTACCCGTCGGGGTGCTCGCCCCACTTGAAGCCGTATCGGTCACAAGCGCGGTACACGTCGACTCGCTGCCCGTCACCACCGGGGAAGGCGCACAACTCACGCTCGTCGACGTCGAATCAGCGGTTGGGCCCGCCGTCCACTCCGAACCAGTAACGATCTCGGCCCCGGACCGCCGCGCGGCAGCCCGCCACGTGTAGATCCCCGACGGATATTCGTCCGCGAGGACCAGCACCCGGTCCCCGGCCCCTAACGGAAGGTTGCGCGCCGCGCCAGCGAGGCCATAGCTGCTCGCGGGCACGATCGCCACCCCCTCGCTATTGCAGCCGATGATCGATGCGAACAACGTGCGCAGCCGCTCGACGTCGGCAAACCAGTCCGATGCGGAGATCGTCCACGGCCTCCCGCGGCGTTCAAGCGCCGCCTCGCCAGCCATCCGAACCGCACGCAGCTGCGGCGCGAGGCTCGCGGTATTGAAGTAGGCGACGTTCTCCGGCACATCGAACACGACGCGCTGATCGGCGATCAGCCCTTCGAGCGCCAGCCCTCGATCATCAGCCAAGCCCGCCATGCGCCTGCATCATCTCACCCGCAACGGCAAGCTCGTCCCCGATCCCGTGCCGCCAGCGCGGTGGTCCACTACCGCTACCGTCAAACCGAGCGGCCGAGTCGAGGCTGGGTAAACGGACGACTCGCCCGACGCGTCAGTGACTGCGCCGGCGCTCGCCCGTGGGCGATTACGCAGGGCTCGGCACGACTGCTGTTGCGCCGGTGCCGGCGCGGACCGGGCGACGCGACGGCGACAAACCCGATCGTCCCGCTGCGCCGCGATCCGCCCCACGGCGCACGACCGCTCAACGCGGCGCGGGACCGAGCGACTTCGGCCGCCATGACGATCGCCCTGACGATCCCCAACGGCGCGCATCGCGCCGTCATACCATGCAGCGGTGACGTCCTACGGCATCTTCGCCGCGGGAGGAGACCTTGGATCGCTCGCCTCGGCTCTAAGCTCGCCGAGCGGGCCAAAGGGCGCCGAACGAACGCCACAGGACATTGGCCGACCGCGGGCGGCCGATCAGGCGCTCGCCGCGACCCGAACCGCGGCCGACGCAGCCGAGTTGCTTGCCCACCAGCCCCACTCGCCGGAGATCGCCCAAAAGCTACCGGCGTCAACTTGGGCCACCGGCCGCCGCGCACGCGATCGCGCGGCCACTCGACGCACTTCGAGCCCGGCCGCCGTGGCGCTCACATCGGCTGGACACGAGCCTGCGCAAGTGCGCAACGGGCGTGATCCACGCGCTCCGACGCGCCAGTCGCAGCCGGTGGTTCCGGATAACCGCATCCGGTCGTGGACGCTTCGCATATAACAATTGCAGAAGTTCAGAGGCGGGATGTCGCGCGCTCGGTTCCCGTTGCAAGCGAAAGCAACACGCTACCACCGAAGCAGGAGCTCGGCGGTGCAAGGCAAAAGGCGCGGCTGGCGAGCGCATTCCAGCCAGGAGCGATCGCCCGGCGCCACGCGCGCTGA
>JBEKRJ010000918.1:0-2558 GCA_049518835.1 Solirubrobacteraceae bacterium | reverse complement strand
GCCGCTGATCCTTGCGCGCCATCGAGGCGAACATCTCGCCGGCGAACTCGACCAGCCGCCCGCGCACCCGCGCAAGCTCACGGTCCGACAAACCAGCCACAGCCCGCATCATGACCTCCTCGACGACGGCACCGTCGCCGAGAAGATTCGCCCGCAAAACGCAAACTCCTTCAAACACCTAACGGAGCACTATTAGGCTGGAACAACGTTACAGGCGGTGATCCGACGCTCTTGGGTGTCACGTTGTGGTCGGTTGCGGGACACAACGTGACGTTCCCGGCCGCGACTTTGCTGCTACGTCACGTTTTGGCAACCGGCCGTGCCGTGGTTACGGGTTGAGGACCCAAGTGCCAAGTTTTTGGCTGGCACTTGAGCGCGCAAGTGAACGATGTAGGACGTTCGCCGTCCGGCAGGAGCGCCGGAATCGCTGTTGAGACGAGAGAGAGGTCGCAGATGACTGTGGTGTCGATGCCCGAGATCCTCGACTCCGCGTTCGCGGACCGCTACGGAGTCGCGGCCATCAATGTCGTCGATGACCTGACGCTCGAGGCCGTGCTGGCCGCGGCCACGGAGCTCGAGGCTCCGCTGATCGTGCAGACTAGACTTCCCTTAAGACCGTCAAGTCACTTGGCGCCGGTCCGCTGTACAGCATGTGGCGTGCGCGTGCCGACGCGGTGCCGGTTCCCGTCACGCTGCATCTCGATCACTGTCCCGACCGCGAGTGGATCAGCGTCTGCCTCGCCGCCGGCTGGAACTCCGTCCTGTTCGACGGGTCAGCGCTCGATGTCGTCGAGAACACCCGCCAGACGGTCGAGGTCGTCGCCGAGGCAGAACGCTACGGCGCGCACGTGGAGGGAGAGATCGAGACCGTGCGCGGAGTCGAGGACGGCATCGGCTCCGACGATGCCGGCGACATCCGCCCGGTCGCGGTCTCGGCGAGGTTCATCGAACAGACCGGCATCTACTGCTTCGCCCCTGCGATCGGCACCGCGCACGGTCTCTACAAGCACGCGCCCGAACTGAGGCCCGAGCGGGTCACCGAGCTCGTCGCCCTGCATCCGATGCCAATGGTGCTACACGGCGGGACCGGGCTGACCGAGGAGCAGTTCACGGATCTGATCTCCCGCGGCTGCGCGAAGGTGAACATATCCACCGCGCTGAAGGTCGCGTTCGTCGAGGCTCATCGCGTGTACCTCGACGCCAACCCCGGCAAGCACGATCCACCGGCGATGCTGAGCCATGTCCGCACGGCCGTCAAGGCAATGGCCGTGCATCACATCGGCATGTTCGGCAGTGCGGGCAGGGCACGCGCGGTCTCCGCGAGCGCCGGCTGAGCGCATGCCGGCGCTGATCTTCGACTGTGACGGCGTTCTCGCCGACACGGAACGCGACGGCCACCGGCCGGCGTTCAACGCGACCTTCGCCGAGGTGGGGCTGCCGGTCCAGTGGTCTGAGCAGGAGTACGGGGAGCGGCTGAAGATCGGCGGCGGCAAGGAGCGGATGGCCTCGTTGCTGACCGAAGCGTTCGTCACCACGAATGGGCTGCCGAGCGAGCCCGGACGGCAGAAGCAGATGTTGGCCGACTGGCACCGGCGCAAGACCACTCGCTACAAGGAGCTTGTGCGCAAGGGTGTCCTGCCCGCCCGCCCCGGAATCGCGCGTGTCGTCGAGGAGGCACTCGCGGCGGGCTGGACCGTTGCGGTTGCGTCTACCTCGGCGGAGGAATCGGTTCGGGCCGTGCTCGAACACGCGGTGGGGGAAACCAATGCCGCTCGGCTTGCCGTCTTCGCCGGCGACATCGTGGCTGCCAAGAAGCCCGATCCGGCGATCTACCTGCTGACGCTGGACCGTCTCGGGCTCGCGGCAGGGGATGCAATCGTGGTCGAGGACTCGCGTAACGGCCTGCTCGCCGCGGTGGGCGCCGGGCTGCGATGCGTGATCACCGTCTCCACCTACACCCAGGACGAGGACTTCAGCGAGGCGATCCTCGTCGTGTCGAGCCTTGGAGACCCGGGCGAAGCGGCCCGAGTGCTGGCAAATCGCGGCGCCGGCGAGCCCGGCGAGCTGGTCACGCTCGCCGACCTCGACGCCTGTCGCACCGAACCCCTATCGCGTAAGGAGGCTGTATGAGCGAGGCGGCGCTGGCCCGCGGCCAGCTGGTCGTGCGGACGATCGCCCAGACCGCGGTCGACAACGAGACTTACTTCTGCGAGCTGGACGCCGTGGTGGGCGACGGCGACTTCGGCTACTCGCTCGCGCGCGGATTCGAGATCGTGCTGTCGGACTGGGACTCGATCGAGCATTCCGACGTCGGCGGTCTGCTCAAGAAGACCGCGATCATCCTGTCCAAGCGGATCGGAGGGACCTCCGGACCGATCTGGGGCACCGCATTCTTGCGCGCAGGCGGCGCACTCGGCAGTGACGCCGAGCCCAGCGGCGAGCAGGTCGTCGCGGCGCTGCGCGCCGCGATTGAAGGCATCAAACAGCGGGGTAAGACGGACTTGGGAGACAAGACCCTGCTCGACGCGCTGGTGCCGGCGGTCGACGAGCTCGAGGGC
>JBEKRJ010000917.1:0-2558 GCA_049518835.1 Solirubrobacteraceae bacterium | reverse complement strand
CCTTCTAGAGGTGATGGGTCCTAACGACTTCGATCGCTTCGTCGGCGACAACGGCGAAGGCCTGATGCGGACTGCATACCTGATGGTGGGCGACCTGCACGAGGCCGAAGACCTCGTGCAGGAGACGCTGTGCAAGGTCGCCTCGAGACGGCCACGGGTCAGCCGCATGGACAACCCGGCCGCCTATGCCAGGCGGATCCTCGTCAACCTGGCCTTGCACGGAAGTTCGAAGCGGTCACGCCACCGAGCGGAGCTGAAAGCAACTCCGCCTGTCGAGACGGCCGCGCAAGCGGCGCACCTCGACATCGACGACCGGCTGTTCGACGCACTGGCGGCGCTTCCGCCACGACAGCGCGCGGCGCTCGTGCTCCGCTACTTCCTCGACCTCTCCGAGGCCGAGGCGGCGGCGGCGCTGAGCTGCTCGCTGGGCACCGTCAAGAGCAGCACCTCGCGTGGGCTGAAGCGACTCGAGGAGACGCTACGCCCTACTGACCACTACCGGAGCATCGCATCATGACCGAGATCGAGCACGACCTCCGTACATGGATGCAGGAGCGCGCAGCGCGCGTTCACGCGTCCCCGCAAATCCTTGAAGCCGATTACCGCCCGCGCAACCGCATCTGGCGGCCGAGGCTGGCGATCGGCGGCGGTGTCGCCGCCGTCGCAGGCACCGTCACCGCTGTGCTTTCGCTGGCCGGCGGCGCAAGCACTGCCTTCGCCGGCTGGAGCGCGCGGCCGACAACGGCAAGCCCAGCGCGGCTGCGGGCAGCCAACAGCTATTGCAGCGCGAACATCCTCGATCCCAACCTCCCGCAGCAGGCGATCGACACCCGCGGGCCGTACACGATCATCGTCTACGCCGGCCCCGCAACATCGACGCAGGCCTACAACTTCTGCACGGTGGGGCCCGGGTTTCGCAACGGGTCCGGGTGGACCAGCTACCCACCGGTGACGCCTGCCGCCGGACAGCTATTCCTCTGGAGCGATCACACATCGATCGACAACGGGCAGCCGTACGGCACGATGATCGCGCGCGCGGGCTCCGGCGTCACGGGCGCGGACCTGACCCTCACCGACGGCACCGTGGTGACGGCAACCGTTCAGAACGGCTGGGTGATCGCCTGGTGGCCTGGTGACGGTCATGTCGCCTCAGCACAGCTGACGACACCAACCGGGACGCAGACGCAGACCTTCAAGTACCCCTGCGACATCCACAACTGCAACGGTGGCCCGCACGGCGGTGCCAAGGGCGGCGGTCCCGGCGGCGGCTGATCGTGCTCGGTGACCATCGCCGTCTCTGTACGGCGGTCGCTGTGACAGCCGTCTGCGCGGCCGGACTCGCTGCATGCGGGGCCGCCCGCAACCAGGGCGCGACCAGCGCCGGCGTGAGCGCCAATTCCGGTGTCAGGTTCGCGGCGTGCATACGCGCGAACGGCGTCCCTGACTTCCCCGATCCGGGGGGCGCGTTCCCGCCCGGGTTCAAGCATCAGCCGGCGTTCCAGACCGCGATGAAGACATGCCTGAAGCTGGAGCCTCCCGGCAGCTCAACAGGCAAGCACTTCAGCCTCTCGCAGCGCCTGACCGCGCTCGCACAGGTGCGGTGCATCCGCGAGCAGGGGCTGCCGAACTTCCCTGACCCGACGTTCCCGGCCAGCGGCGGAGAGCTGTTCCCGGCAATCGCCGGATTCAATCCCGCGTCCCCGGCGTTCAGACACGCCGCAGCCGCCTGCGGGCTCAATGGTTCGATCGGGCAGCCCCACGGCGGCTGAGCTGAACGCTGACGATTCCGCACGATCTCTCTGCCACGAACCCAATCGCCCGCTATCGCCCAGCGGTCGGCCGGCGCGCTACCCGCGGGGACGCGGAAGCAGGACGCGACCCAACGAGGGTTCCAGTCCTGGGTTTCGCCAACCTCAGGGCTCACAGGACCGGCCAATTGTTCGTAGAGGGTCTGGCTTCTGCGACGACGTCGGGGGCGAATTCGGCCCTGAAATCGGACGTCCTCGGCGTTCGCTTAGCCATCGTCATCTGCGATGAAGCTGTCTCCGCCGCTGAGCAGGGAACGACGCCGGCGTCAACGACAGTCAGACGCCGACACCCAAGGAGGAGCTCGGTGACGTTCGACGCGCGTCGCCGCGGGTTCAGGTACTGGCTGTGAGCAGTTGGCCGCCGTCGTGATCGCTGACAGCGACGTTGTCGAAGCCGGCGGTGTCGGCCAGTGCGACGAGCTCGTGGTCCTCATAGAAGTGGCTTCGGCTGGCCAGCGGCTCGGGCGCGGCGGGAGTGCCGCGTAGCTTGGGCGACGTGGTGTAGATCGCGATCCGGCCGCCTGGCGCCAGAACACGACGAGCTTCACGCAGCGCGGCCAGCGGGTCGGCGAGGAAGAAGAAGATGATCGACATCGCCACGGCTGTGAACGACGCGTTTGGGAATGGCAGTTGTTCAGCTTCGCCGAGCAGGACCTCGGCGTCGGGCGCGCGCTCGCGCGCGAGACTGACCATCTCCTCGCTGTGGTCAAGCCCGGTCGCGGACGCGCCCGCAGCGAGCGCGTCGCGCAA
>JBEKRJ010000916.1:0-2808 GCA_049518835.1 Solirubrobacteraceae bacterium | reverse complement strand
GCTGGCAGACCAAACCCGCCCGCGAGCTGGTTCGGGCTCAGCCCGCGCGGCAGCTCTAACAGGGCGAGCGGGTTCCCGCGCGTCTCGGCGACGATCCGCTCCAGCACGCGCTCATCCAGCCGAGCCGGCAAGACCGACTCCAGCAGCGCCCGCGCATCACGACGACTCAGAGGCTCAACGCGGAGATCCGGCAAACCGGCGAGCGCTTCGCCGAGCGCTCGTGTCGCGAACACGAGCGCGATCTTCTCCGCCAAGAGACGATGTGCCACAAAGGCCAGGGCCCGCGCAGACGCACTATCGAGCCACTGTGCGTCGTCAACAATACACACGAGAGGCTGCTCGTCGGTGGCCTCAGCTAGCAGGCCGAGGACCGCCAGTCCGACTAAGAACGGATTCGGCGTCGGCCCCGCACTCAGTCCGAAGGCGACGCCAAGCGCCTCGTGCTGGGGCGGCGGGAGCCGCTCCATCAGCTCGAAGAACGGCGAACATAGTTGCTGAGCCGCTGCGAACGGGAGCTCCATCTCCGCCTCGACCCCGAACGTCTGCGCGATCCGAAACTCGCGCGCAGCCTCGACCGCGTACTCGAGCAACGCCGTCTTGCCGACGCCCGCCTCGCCATGAAGCACCAACACGCCGCCGCGTCCGCGTACGCCGTCCAGCAACAGGTCAAGCACCTCGCGCTCACGATCCCGGCCGATCAACTGCCCGCCCGGCGATCCGGCGCGCCCCGGTGCTCCGCTCATCTCGACAATCCGTGATTCACCAGGTTGTCAGCCGCCTGACTACGACAGGCGACGCGCAAGCTGCGTTCGCGATTTCACGTCGAGCTTGCGGAACGCTTTGCGTAGATGGTATTCGACCGTGCTCGGGCTGATGAACAGCTGAGCGGCGATCTCTCGGTTCGTGTTTCCGTTCGCCGCAAGGCGCCCAATCTGGGTCTCCTGCGGCGTGAGTTGATCGAGTGTCTCCGCGGTCCGCTTGCGAGCGCGCTCGCCTGTCCCCAGCAGCTCTCGCTCGGCGCGGCGCGCGAACCCCTCGGCGCCCATCCTCGTGAACGCCTCAAGTGCGCTGCGCAAATGCTGTCGGGCGTCGAGGCGGCGACGTTCGCGGCGTAGCCACTCCCCGTAAAGAAGGTGGGTCCGGGCGAGCTCGAGTCGCACACGGGGACCCGAGAGGTGCGCGATCGACTGGCGGTACAGACTCTCGGCGGCGTCGCCCTCGCTCAGCAGCGCGCGCACGCGCGCTTCGATTCCGGTCGCCCACCTGGAGCTGATCACTCGGGTGCGCTCCGAGAGCCATTCCAGGGCGGACTCGAGCAGCGCTCGGTCAGCGGTCCTGGATGCAGCCTCGACCAGCTCGGGCAGCAGCCACGTTCCGTATCCGATCGGGTCGGGCTGGAACGCTTCCCAGGCCGCATCGCGCGCGGCGTCATGTCGGCTGAGGCCGTTGTAGAGCACGGATCTCGCGTAGTTGTTGGATGTCCATCGCCGTGCGGCCGCCTCCTCCGAGGTGGCGTCGATCAGTTCAGACGCCTGAGCCTCGTCGCCGCGCCAAGCGGCGAGAATCATCCGAGCGTTCACGAGCGCTGGATTTCCAGTCGCCTCAGCGATCAAATCTGCTTCGTCGATCATCAGGCTGGCCGCGGTCAAGTCGCCGGCGAGCACGTGGCCCCTGGCCAGGAAGCTGAGCGCGAAGTGCAGGTGCACGAGCGCGCCCGTGTCGCGAGCGATCTGCACTTGGCGAGCGGCGAGGACATACAAAGCCTCGTCGTCCCACATCTCGAGCGCAACGATGTTGATGTTTCTGCCGCTGGAGACCGACAGCGACCGACCGACGTCCTCGTTTGAGACGTCCGTCGCGAGCACAAGCTCGAGGGCCCGAGCGAGTGTCGGCGCCGCGGCCGCGTATCCGCTGGTCAAGCGGATCGCGAACGCGTCGAGCAGCACGTCAACGGGTCGTGGCGGAACGGTAGCGGGCGGCGCCGCTCGTGCGGCGGCTGCGACCGCCGGAGCGCCGCCGACGACCTCAACGTCGCTGGCCATGGCGCCCCCGAGCGCCGCGAGGTACGTCTCACGGGCGAGCTCGGGGTCAAATGGCTCGAGGCGCCTCGCCGCGCTCAGAAACAGGCGGCCGGCGTCGCCGCCGCGGCGCTGCTCCAACGCGATCTGCGCTCGCAAGAGTTCGATCCGAGCGCGCCCTAGCTCGTCGAGCACATCCTCCTCGACATCCACCAACAGCCCAAGCGCAACATCCAGATCGCCGGCATCGCGCTTCGCGCCGGCGGCGGCGAGCAGGCGCTGCGCGCGGCGCGTGGACTCGGGTGTGAGCGCGGCCGCGCGCTGCGCGGTGCCAGGCGCGCCGATCCGGGTCAAGCGCTGGATCGGTCGCCTCCGCGAGCGCGCGATGGACGTCGCGCCGCTCATTCAGCCGGGCGGCTCCGTAGACGGCCGAGCGAACCAGCGGATGACGGAAAACTACTCGCCCACCCAGCTGCAACAGGTCTTCCGCTTCGACGGTTTCCACGGCCGACTCGGGGATTCCAAGCTGCTGCGCCGCCCGCCACACGAGCGCCGGCTCGCCGACTGGATCAGCTGCTGCCACCAGCAACAAGCGGCGCGCATCACCTGAAAGCTCTTCCAGCCGCCGCGTGAAGCTCTCCTCGATGCTGGCAGACAGGGGCACCGCGGCTGGCAGACCAAACCCGCCCGCGAGCTGGTTCGGGCTCAGCCCGCGCGGCAGCTCTAACAGGGCGAGCGGGTTCCCGCGCGTCTCGGCGACGATCCGCTCCAGCACGCGCTCATCCAGCCG
>JBEKRJ010000915.1:0-2565 GCA_049518835.1 Solirubrobacteraceae bacterium | reverse complement strand
CGGGCGCGGCCTTCGCGAGAACGGTCGCTTGGCTCTCACCCCGCCAGCAGAGTCTAACTTCACCACCGAGTGGCCTAGTTTTCGATCGGCGTGAGTGGCCTAGTTTTCGACCGGCCTTGACAGCATTCGTCCGCAGCGCGATTCTGAGAGGCTTGCATCTGTGCGATAGCGGTTGCGAGCTGAAGCAGGGCCGAGATCGTGACCGCTCCGCACCAAGGCGGCCGCGCGGCATTGATCTCGTGTCCGCATTCCGTGCCGAGCAGAGACCTCTCGGCGGCGTCCCGATTGGCCGCTGGGGCGGCGAAGCGGGTACGGCTGTGGGTGTAGACGGCCCCTCCACGGTCACTGTCGCTGGAGTGCGAGTTCCGGGCCTCTAGCGCCGGAGCTCGGCCCTGAGCCGGGCAGCGAGCCGCACGGAGGCCTCGATCTCGACTTTGCGTATCGAGACGCTCTCGACGTTCAGGCCGAAGGGAACGCCGACCCGCCGGCAAAAGGCGATCAGCTCGATCGCGGTTGCGACCGCTTGATCGTAGGACGCGTCAAGGGTGTCGTCAGCATGGCGCAGATCGTTCGCGATCCAGCGCGGCACGTCGACACCGAGCCACTGGAGGAACTCCAGTGTCTTCATTGAGCCGCAGACTGAGAATGTGAAGACGATCGGCACCGGCTCCAGGTTCTGAGCGGCGCACTCGTAGTGATAGTCGGATACCAAGTCCTTTGCAGCGTTGACGTCGTAGACGACCTGGGTGACGAAGAAGGAGCAGCCTGCAGCCTGTTTAGCGATGAGCCGGAGGTGCTCCTTACCGCCGCGCGCGTGCCTCTCGGGGATCGCGACTCCGCCTAGCGGCAGGTCCGGCCGGACTGCGGTCCGGAGCTCGTACGCCCGCGAGAGCGAGGTTGCAACCGCTTTCTCGCGGGATGACGCCCCGACGAAGACCGACAACGCTCGGGTTGGATCCTGGTCGCGGAGCCACAAACGGAGGCCATCTTCGGCGTGCTTGCTGACCGCTCGGTAGACGATGGCAGGCACGTCCAGGCCGACGAGATCACGAGCGAGGTACTCGGCCGGGTCCATCGTCGGCAGGAACGGGAACGGGCGTTCGTTGGGATTACGGTCGCTCTCATCATCGATGTCGTAAAGAACGAGGCCATCTATCCCCACCGACCGGAGTCGCGCGAGTGTGACCTCAGCGATCTGCCTGGTCTGCTCCGGTCCGGTCGCCAGCCTCGGTGGCGTCACCGCGAAAATCAGGAACTCACCCATCCGATCGGCGATGCGCTGCTGTAGCTCCACGCGCGGAACCGTAGCCAACCGTGGACGCCTCGGGCCCGCCCGACGCCGCGTCTGTGCACGTCCAGTCGCACCATCACCAAATGAGACCCCCGGCAAGCTTACGGGCGACCCGGCCGCGAAACGGCACGACTGGCTGGGTGTCTTGAAGATCCGGCCGGACTGCGCGAGCGCCAATCGTGCCCGTTGACGAGCGGAGGCAGGATCGGCTCGGGTCGTGGACGTCAGTGATTTGCCGCTCCTGCGGCCACCTGGGACGCCGCCGAGAGGTCTCTGCTCGCGTGACCGCTCTTGCGCGATGCGGCCACGACGTCGGCGTGCCCCCAATAGGCGTCGAGGATTGGCGTCCGGCCCTCGACTTCGCGATCGAGATCGTGGCAACGCAGTCGTGATTCGTAGCGGGCTTCCGGGCATGCGTTGCCGATGTGACGGACACGTAATTCGAGCGGCGCGGCGCTGGGCGTGTGTCAGCCGCCGTCGAGGTGATCGAGGATCGCCTCCTGCACGGCCGGCACGCCCGTAACCGTCATGTGACCGTGCTCGGGCTTTACCACCATGCGCGAGTTGGGGATCAGCGCTGTGGTCTGCTCGATCAAGGCCATTGGGTAGAAGCGGTCCCGGCCGCCGGAGATCACCAGCGTCGGTGCCTGGATAGGAGCGGCGCAGGCGCGCAGGTCGAAATTGTCCTCCGCCTCGATCGTGGTCACCAGATCAGCCAGGTCATTGTCTGATCTGAGAGCGCTGGCCTGGAGATGGCTACTGCGGCCAGGGCAGCGGGGAGCTGCCAGGGACCGTCGGGGACCATCTCGGCGGCGGCCAGCGCGATCGCGCGGCGCGGCGCGCCGGCCCGGATCCGGGCCGCGATCCTGCGCATTTGCGCGCGGGTCCGATCGCTGAGGCGATAGCCGGTGCTGAGCAGCGCTAGGCGCCTGACGACGTCAGGGTGGTCGGCCGCGATCTGCTGGGCGATGCTGCCACCCGTGGAGAGGCCGAGCAGGTCGACAGGGCCGTCAAAGCTGCAGCGGATCGCTTCTGCATGCTCTGCGGCCAGCTGAGCGAAGGTGATCCCCGGCGGAAGGTCTGGGCGACGGTTGAGGTAGTGCACTCGCCGCCGGGCGGTGTACGGCGAGGCCGTGGCTGCGTGCATCTTCTGCCAGCTGGCCACGCCGGTCTTGGGCAACAGGCCGGCCAGAAGCACCAGCGGTGGACCCTCACCGCTGACGAGGCAGGGGAAGGATCCGAGGGTCGTGACCATGCGCACACAGCATGACGCG
>JBEKRJ010000914.1:0-2566 GCA_049518835.1 Solirubrobacteraceae bacterium | reverse complement strand
GGGAAGGGGAAGGGGCACTAACACGATGACAAGCAACATGCACAACGGGGCTCCGCACGGGCGGTGCGAGTTCGAGCGCGATCTTGATTGCGGTCGCGACTCGGGGCGACGATCGGAGGCGATCGGCGCGGGACGAAGCCTGAACGGCGCGTCGATGGATCTCGGATGTGATCCTGTCCAAGGGAACTGTTTCGGGAGCGTTCGTTCGAGGAGTCGGTGCGAGAGTGGCTGAGTCACCTGCAGACCGCCGCTGAGTTGTTCTCCGACGAGGAGATCCTGGCGTTGAGTGAGGACGGCGCGCTGCGCAACTGGTCGAGCGCCTCGTGGTGCAGCCGCTGGTGCTGCTCGAGAACGACGCCTACATCGAGGACCACGGGTCGACGCGAGCGCCGGTGCTGGTGGTGCCGTTCACGGGTGATCCCGATCTGTTCGAGCTGGACCCGAGACCCGTACTGTCACGATCGGACTCTGGGCACAGGCCGGGGCCGTTCGGTCGCGTCACCGAGGACGACCTGCACCTCGAGTTCACGAGCACGCCGCGACTGTCGCCCGGCGACGAGGTCGAGATTCGACTTGCTTCCGTGCGTGATCACGTGGAGAGTCTGCGATCAGCGCTTGAGCGCTTCCAAGCCGATCTACGTGAAAATAATCTGCCGGGGGAAAAGCTTGGGTTCTCACGGTGATCGCAACACCCCCCGATTCGAGCCGTCGTAGTAGTCGTCGTTGCTGTTTCAACTGTTCATAACCCGCAAGGTTATGAACAGTGCTTTTTCGCTTTCCGCGTGGGCGCGCGGACGCAGCTCGTCGCCGAGCACTGCTGAGCGCGAGGCATGGCTCAGCATTGGGGGGTGCCGTCCACGCGCGAGAAGGCGGTCAGCGCCGACGCCATCGTCGGCGTTGAGCCCGGCCGCGTGCAAGATCGCGCCGACGGCACGCTCGTCGAGCTCCTGATTGCTGGCCGAGAACGCGTCGATCACCGCGGGCTGCGGGTCATGGATGATCACGGCGTCGCGGCGATCCATCAGTTCGGCGAACTCGGCGACGCTCGGCGCGAGCGCCTGCTCGCGGAGCTCGCGCCCAGCCTCGCCGAGCTCACCGCCGTCGCCCGGCGCCCGGCGCCCAGTGCAGGCTGTTGTTGATCCGCTTGGTCACCGCAAAGAACGGCGCGTCGCCCGCGATCACGACCCACCGCGCATCGACCCCGGCCGCGAGGGCGGATGCCAGCAGCGAGACGAGCATCTCAGCGACGCCCCCGCCGCCCGCGGTCGAGTTCACGTTCCAGACGACCCGAACCCGCGAGCATCTCCCGCGCGCGGTCCGCGCGAGCCGCACGGCCTGGTGGCGCTCAGGCGCGAGCAGCGCTTCGAAGCGCTCGAGGGGAGACTGCCGATCGTGACGGTCTCGAGCACGCCGATCGTCCGATTCTCCCCGATCGAGGTTATTGCTCGGTGGCGTGCTCGGCCGCGACCTTGGCCTCGAGCTCGGCCATCACCGCGGGGTCGCGCAGCGTGGTCACATCGCCCAGGGCACGGCCCTCCGCGATGTCTCGCAGCAGCCGCCGCATGATCTTCCCCGAGCGGGTCTTGGGCAGGTCGTCGCTCCACAGGATCTGCTTGGGGCGTGCCAGCTTGCCGATCTGCTCGGCGACGTGCTCGCGGATCTGCGCCTCGATGTCGGGAGTGCCCTGGAGATCGCCTTGGAGGGTCACGAACGCGACGATCGCTTGTCCGGTGAGCTCGTCGGACCGAGCGACGACCGCGGCCTCGGCGACCTTCTCGTGCGCGACGATCGCCGACTCGACCTCCGCGGTCGAGAGGCGATGCCCGGAGACGTTGATCACATCGTCGATCCGCCCCACGATCCACAAGTAGCCGTCCTTGTCACGGATCGCAGCGTCGCCGACGACGTACGTCTCAGGCCCGAAGCGCGACCAGTACGTCTGCACGTAGCGCTCGTCGTCGCCGTACAGCGTCCGCAGCATCGCGGGCCACGGACGCGTGAGCACCAGCAGCCCCTGGCCCTGCGTCACGCTTTCGCCGGTCCGCTCATCCAGCACATCGGCGGCGACGCCGGGGAGGGCGTGGGTCGCGGAGCCGGGCGTGGTGTCGGTCACCCCGGGAACGGGTGAGATCATGATCTGCCCGGTCTCGGTCTGCCACCACGTGTCGACGATCGGGCAACGCTCGCGGCCGATCACGACGTGATACCAGAGCCATGCCTTGGGGTTGATCGGCTCACCCACGGTCCCGAGCAGCCGCAAGCTCGACAGATCGTGGCCGTTGGGGAACTCGGCACCCCACTTCATGCACGCGCGGATCGCCGTTGGGGCGGTGTAGAAGATCGTCACGCGGTAGTTCTCGATCAACTCCCACCAGATCCCCTTGTTGGGATAGTCGGGCGCGCCCTCATACATGACGCTCGTGGCCCCGTTGGCCAGCGGGCCGTAGACGATGTATGAATGGCCCGTGATCCAACCCACGTCGGCCGAGCAGAAGTACACGTCGCGCTCGGGGTCGAGGTCGAACACGACCCGGTGCGTCGCCGACACGCCCGACAGGTAGCCGCC
>JBEKRJ010000913.1:0-2571 GCA_049518835.1 Solirubrobacteraceae bacterium | reverse complement strand
GCCGTCTGCAGGCCGCCAACGGCAACGGCCGTTACCAGTTCTGGCAGTCGGCGCTGCACGCCAACGCGACGCACCCGTGGCGAGGCATTGGACCCGGGACGTTCCAGTTCTGGTGGGGGCAGCACGCGACCGTGGACGGCTTCATCCGCAACGCGCACTCGCTGTACTTCGAGACCCTCGCCGAGACCGGGATCATCGGGTTCACGCTGCTGGGCGGGCTGTTGCTGTGGTTCGTCGGCGTCGCCGTGCGCCGTGCGCTGCGGGAGCCGCCGATGCTGCGGCTCCAGCTTGCGGCTGCCTCGGCCAGCCTGGCGGTGTTCCTGTTCTCGGCGGCGATCGAGTGGGTCTGGCAGCTGGCCGCGATCGCTGCCGCCGCGCTCCTGCTGGGGGCGGTGATCGTCGCCGGGCGGGCAGAGGCCCCGCAAGACTGGGACCAACCTCAACCTGAGGTGGAGACTGGTGGTCTCGGCTCCCGGCTTGTCCCTCGCTCTGTGTTGGCGCTGCTCGCGATCGCCGCGCTCGGCGCCGTGCTGGTGCCGTTCGCGGGCCAGCTCGCGGTCCGCGACAGCCAGGCCGCGGCGGCGGACGGCAATCTTGCGGCCGCGCTACAGGACAGCCTCGCAGCCGAGCGGCTGCAGCCGTACGCGTCCAACGCGTACCTGCAGGAGGCGCTCGTGCTCGAGGCGGCCGCCGATCTCGGACCGGCGGCGACCGCTGCCCGGATTGCGACGACGAACTCTCCGACCGACTGGACCACGTGGCTGACGCTCGCACGGATCGACGCCCGCCGGGGCGCCACGGACGCTGCACTCGCCGAGCTGCGTCGGGCGCGCGAGCTCAACCCCCTGTCGGTCTTGTTCGTCCAGACCTGACCAGCCCCGCGTGCACGGGTTCACGTTTCTTTCACGTCCCAGCTCCGCCACGGTAACAGCCACAAAGCGGCCGAACCCTAGGGTCCAGCTCGGTGTTGGAGTCGCTCCGTGTCGCCGAACCCCAGGCGCGTAAACAACCCGCGCTCGCGGGTGTCGCTCGCAACGTCCTCGGAGACGTCGCACTCGTCCACGATTACCTCAACCAAGAGGGTGGAGCCGAACGCGTGGTGCTCGCGATGGCGGCGATCTGGCCCGACGCCCCGATCTACACGTCGCTGTACCGGCCCGACTCGACCTTCCCCGGCTTCGGCGCCGCCGACGTGCGCACGTCGCCGCTGCACCAGCTGCCGGTCGACGGCGGCTTCCGCAACCTGTTCCCGCTGTATCCGGCGGCATTCCGGTCATTCGGCGCACTGGACCACGAGATCGTGATCTCGAGCTCGAGCGGATGGGCCCACAGCGTCCGCACGGCCGCGCGGAGCTTCCACGCGGTCTACTGCCACGCCCCCGCGCGCTGGCTGTACGGGGGCGAGCACCTCGTCGACTCGCGCCGGCAGACGATTCGGCCGTTCGTGGGCGCGCTGCGAAGCTGGGACCGCCTCGCGGCTCGCCGCGCGCATCTATACATCGCCAACAGCCACGAGGTCCGCCAGCGGATCCGCCGCCAGTACCGCGTCGACGCGCCGGTCGTCTACCCTCCGGTCGATGTCGACCGCTTTCGGCCGCGGCCGCGCGGTGAGCGCCTGCTGGTCGTCTGCCGCCTGCTGCCTTACAAGCGCGTCGAGACGATCGTCGAGACCGCGACCCGTGCCGGCTTCGGCCTCGACGTCGTCGGGATCGGTCCGGCGCTCGACGACCTCCGTCGCCGAGCCGGACCGACGATCGAGTTCCACGGGCGCCTCAGCGATGACGACGTGACCGCGCTGATGGAGGGCTGCCGGGCCTTCTGCGTGCCCGGCAAGGAGGACTTCGGGATCACCACCGTAGAGGCCCATGCCGCGGGCAAGCCGGTCGTTGCGTTCGCGGCCGGCGGTTCGCTCGAGACGCTTCAGGAGGGCGTGACCGGCTCGTTCTTCGCGCGCCATGACCCCGACGAGATTCTTGCCGCGATCCAGCGCTGCGACCGGATCGGCACGCGCCCCGAAGCGATCGCGGCCTCCGCGCGTCGATTCTCGCAGACCGCGTTCGAGGCCGGCCTGCTCGCCGCGCTCGAGGCCGGGATCGCAGCCCACCACGAGCGCCTTGATCGTGGCGCGCGTCGCCGTCTCGCCTGAGCGCCGTGAGCTCCGCCAACGCGGCGCCCCGGCCGCTGATGCTCGGGAAGGGGTGGTTCCCCGACCAACTCGGCGGACTCGATCGGTACTATCGCGAGCTGCTGGAGCACCTGCCTGAGGCGTCGGGCGTCGTCATCGGCCCGGGCACGAGCGCGCCGCGCCGGGTCGTCGGAGTCTCGGCGCACGAGCGACCGCTCGCACATCGGCTGGTGGCGTTTTGGCGCGCCGCCCAGGTGGGCGCAGACCGCGCCGACATCGTCGACGCCCACTTCGCCCTCTACGCGTTGGCGCCGCTGTGGTTCGGCCGGCTGCGCCGCACGCCGGCGATCGTCCACTTCCAGGGTCCTTGGGCCGACGAGAACGTAGCCGCCGGCGACGGCTCGCGTTTGCGACGCGGCGCCCGGCGGCTGCTCGAGCGGGCGGCA
>JBEKRJ010000912.1:0-2573 GCA_049518835.1 Solirubrobacteraceae bacterium | reverse complement strand
AGAACGCGAAGCACAGATGCTCCTGGTGCACCTTCGTGGCGGCGTACACGTTGCGCGGGTCAAGCGGCGAGGACTCCTCGACGGCGATCGGCATGAGCTCGCCGTCACACTCCGGGCACCTCGCGGCGAACCGCGCCGCCACGAGATTCGCGACCGAGCGCGGCATCGGCGCGACCCGGCCGTGCGCGGGACAGCGGTAGGCGCCCTCGCCGTAGACGACCATGCTGCTGGCGAGCACCAGGCGACCGCGGAACCGATTGGCCGCGAGCCTTTTCAGCACTACCGCGGTGCCAAGGTCATTGTGGCGGACGTAGTCCTCGACATCTAGCATGTCCAGACCGAGTCCCACCATCGCCGCCTGGTGACAGACAGCATCGACCCCTTCCAAAGCTCTGTCGACCGCGTCAGGATCCGCCACGTCACCTTCGACGAACTCGGCGTCTGGATTCAAGTAGCCCGGGCGAACAGCGTGCGCCGCCGGCAAGAGCGAGTCGAGCACCCTGACCTCGCAGCCCGCCGCAACGAGCTCGTCGACGACATGCGAGCCGACGAACCCGGCACCTCCGGTCACCAGAATCATGTCCCACAAGCTACGCGGCCGGTAGCCAATCGTGACCAGCTTGAAGTGATTGTTTCGCTGCACGTAAGCTCTCTTGGGCTAGCTTGCTGTGAGTGATCGAAGTAATCCTCCCGGCGCTCGACGAGGCCCTAGCGATTCCCGGCGTGCTCGCGGCCATGCCTCCAGGCTTCGTGCCGCTCGTCGTGGACAACGGTTCTCGTGACCGATCATCGGAGGTGGCGGGGTCGTGCGGCGCGCGGGTGGTGCGCGAACCACAGCGGGGGTTTGGGGCGGCGTGCTTCGCTGGGTTGCTGGCCGCGGAGACCGAGGTCGTCTGCTTCATGGATTGCGACGGCTCACTCGATCCGCGTGAGCTTCACCGGGTTGCGGACCCCGTGGTCAGCGGCAAAGCCGATCTATGCCTCGGCGCCCGGATGCCCGAGCCGGGGGTGTGGCCTTGGCACGCACGGCTCGCCAACCGGCTGCTCGCGGTCGAGCTGTGCCGCCGTACGGGCGCGGCCCTGACCGACCTCGGCCCCATGCGTGCCGCTCGGCGCGAAGCACTGCTCGGACTGCGCCTCCAGGACCGTCGTTCGGGCTGGCCCCTCGAGATGGTGCTGCGAGCCGCCGCCGAGAGCTGGCGCATCACCGAGGTTCCAGTCACCTACAGGGCGCGGTCGGGAGGCCGCTCGAAGGTCAGCGGCAGCGTGCTCGGAACCGCCCGCGCAGTCCGCGACATGAGCGCCCAACTCTCATAGGACGCCACTCCGTCTCGGCCGACCTAGCGCACGTCAAATTCTCCATGACCCCGTGTTCTTCCCTGGCTGGGCCCGCCTCCCCTCCCGCTAAAGCTGACCAAGTAGTCACTCGATCGTCGCTGTGAGCACCTGCCTCAGCGTGCCTAGCGAGCCGTACCCATACATTGGACCGCGTCAGCCAGCCGGTCCTTGATGCGCGCGATGCGATCTGACTGGAGATGCCCAAGCTTTCGTCCCGAGAACCGGCGTCGAACGCCGCCAGCTGTTGATCGATGCCGCGTGACGCTGTACGGCGGTGCGCGTTTTTTTGCGGTCTGTCCAGGCCGACGTCCGCTCTACGTTCGATTCCGGACGCGGTGTCGGTGATCCACCGCGGCGGCTCGGGGAGCGCGCACGGTGGTCGACGGCCATGACCGGCTTGGAAGCGGCGGTGCCGCGATCCCTGCCGAAAGGCGCGGACGCCCAAGACGTGGACTGGATCCCGCATGGTCACCGCGGGCCTTGACGGGCCGATACTCGCGAGACGCCTGAGTCGGCGAGATTCAAGTGTCCGGGCGACGGTGCCGCGCGGATGGGGCGCTGGGAGGCTAGGCTCTATCGGTGAAGGGCCGTCCGACCGCCGTACACCGCGGTCACGTGCTTGTCGTTCGCTACCAGCCCGGGCCCGACATCCGCGAGGAGCTCGAAGCACTGGCTGCCGTTGAGCGGAAGTGCTGCTCACTCCTGACGTGGGATGTCATCCAGGATGAGGATCACGTCGTCCTGCGTGCCGCGGCCGACCCCCACACTCCCAGGACGTCACCTCGATCGCCGCCCTGTTTGGAGCAGCCTGACCTCGAGCGTCGATCTAGTGGTGGCTCCTGTAAGTCCCGTCCTGATGGTCGTGGATCACGCGTTGAGGACGACCTTGCCGGTGTAGGTCCACTTGAACGGTGTCGCGGTCTGGTTGCGCGTCTCGATGTAGGCGAGCATCTGCTCGGCGAGGTCTTGGGGGGTGTCGAAGTGTCCGTGCTTGAGTAGCTGGCGGCAGAGGATCCCGAACAGGCACTCGACCTGGTTGAGCCAGCTGGCGTGGTTGGGGGTGTGAACGAACCGCCAGTGCGGGTGGGTCTTCAGCCACGCCTTCGTCTCCTTGCTCTTGTGGGTGGAGAGGTTGTCCATCATCGCGATGATCTCCCGGCCCGCGGCCGGCGGGATCGTGTCATCGATCTCGTCCAGGAAACGGATCAGATCAAGGCTGTTACGAGTCTGTGAGG
>JBEKRJ010000911.1:0-2574 GCA_049518835.1 Solirubrobacteraceae bacterium | reverse complement strand
CGACGACCGACGCAGCCAACTGTGAGCGAAGCAGCGGTTTCATCCAGGTTGAGTGTTACCGGCGCGCTGAAGTTCACCTAAACGCCGAGCCCCGAGAGCTCGCGGCAGGCCGCCTCGATGTCGGTCGCGCGCATCAGGGCCTCGCCGATCAGCACCCCGCTGACGCCTGCCTGCGCCAGCTCCTCGAGCTCGGCACGTCGGCTGAAGCCCGATTCTGCCACGACCGGGATCCCGTGCGGGATCCCGGGGAGCAGCTCGAGCGTACGGCGGCGGTCGACGGCGAGCGTCGTCAGGTCCCGGTTGTTGATCCCGATCAGGCGCGCGCCGCTTGCCGCCGCCAGCTCGAGCTCGCGCTCGTCGTGGACCTCGACCAGCGCGGCAAGCCCCGCCGCGTCGGCCTCCCGCTGCAGCGCCGCGAGCTCGTCCGGCGCCAGCGCCGCGACGATCAGCAGGATCGCGTCGGCGCCGGCGAGCAACGACTCGAGCACCTGGTATCGCTCGACGACGAAGTCCTTGCGCAGGATCGGCAGCGAGGCCGCCCCCCTGGCCGCTCGCACGTCGGCGAGCGAACCGCCGAAGTTCGGTCCCTCGGTCAGCACCGACAGCGCGCTCGCGCCGCCGCGCTGATACGCGCCGACCACGTCCTCGAGCTCGAGGTCGGCGCGGATCGTACCCGCCGACGGCGAGCGGCGCTTGTGCTCGGCGATCACCGCCACGCCGGGCCCCGCGAGCGCGTCCAGCAGCGAGCGCCGGTCGCCGGCGCCTGGCCGCTGCGCGGCGCGCCGCTCGAGCTCGGCCTCGGGGGTCTTGAGCTTGCGCCGGCGGACCTCCTCGCGAACGCCGGCGATGATCGGCTCGAGCGCGTTCACCCCCTCGCCGCCCCCCGCCGGCGGGCACAGATCGGCGCGCGCGTCATCGCAGCACCAGTGCAAGGTCGCGCGCGGGCGTCCTCGCAGCACCGGCGCGAGCTCGCGCGTGCGCGCCACGTAGCGTTCCAGCGCCGCCGCCGCCGCGCCCGAGTCGATCGCGCGCGCGGCCTCGCGCCCGCCGTCGCGCACCGGACCCCCGCCGTCGCCGGCGTAGATCGCCGCGCCGGCATTGAGCACCGCGAGGTCGCGCGCCGGACCGCGCTCGCCGGCGAAGATCCGCCGCGTCGTGCGGGCGTTGTCGTCCGGCGTGCCGCCGGGGATCGCCGCCGCCGGCGCGCGCACCAGCGACACCTCCTCGGGCGTGACCGTGTATCGGCGCAGCGCGCCGTCGCGAACCTCGACGATTTGCGTCGGCGCCGAGATGCTGAGCTCGTCGAGGCCGTCCTCGCTGGTCGCCAGCAACGCGTGCTCGGTCTCGAGCAGCGCCAGCGCCCCCGCCATCGTCTCGAGGTAGGCCGCGTCCGAGACGCCGATCAGCTGGCGCCGTGCGCCCGCTGGGTTGGTCAGCGGGCCGAGGAAATTGAAGATCGTCCGGACGCCCAACTGGCGGCGGACGGGGACGACGTAGCGCGTCGCCTGATGATGCGCCGGCGCGAACATGAACCCGAAGCCGACGTCCTCGATGCAGCGCGCCACGCACCCCGGCGCGAGATCGATCCGCGCGCCGAGCGCCTCGAGCAGGTCGGCCGAACCCGACAGGCCGGTGGCCGAGCGGTTGCCGTGCTTGGCGACCGTGCAGCCGGCGCCGGCGGCGATCAGCGCCGCGGTCGTCGAGACGTTGAACGTGCGCCGGCCGCCGCCCGTGCCCGCCGTGTCCAGCAGGCCGTCGCGGTCGACGTGCACGGCGGTGGCGGCGGAGCGCATCGCGAGCGCCAGCCCGGCGAGTTCGGCGACCGTCTCGCCCTTGGTCCGCAAGGCGATCAGAAAGCCCGCGATCTGCACCTCGGTCGCGTTCCCGGCCATGATCTCTGACAGCACCGCGGCGGCGTCATCCTTGCTCAGGTCGCGGCCGCCGGCGAGCGTGTCGATCGCCCGCGTGAGCAGCTCATCGCTCATCCGGCGCGTGCGAGGAAGTTGGCCAGCAGCTCGCGGCCCTGCTGCGTGAGCACCGATTCGGGGTGGAACTGGACGCCCTCTGCCGGCAGCTCGCGGTGGCGCACCGCCATCACCACGTCGGCGCCGACGGCGCTGCGTTGCAGCGTGCCTGGGAGGTTTGCGTCGGCGACCAGCGAGTGGTAGCGGCCGACCTCGAGCGGAGCGTCGAGGCCGTGGAAGATCGTGCGCCCATCGTGCTCGATCATCGTCGTCTTGCCGTGCACGGGCTCGTGCTGGATCACCCGCCCGCCCCACGCCTGCACGAGCGCCTGATGACCGAGGCACACGCCGAGCGTCGGGATCCGAGCGAGCGGGAACCGACGCACTGCCTCCAGCGAGATCCCGGCCTCGTTGGGCGTGCACGGCCCCGGCGACACGATCACGCGGTCATAGCCGCGGATCAGCAGCTCGTCGACGGTCGCGTGGTCGTTGCGGACCACCTCGAGCTCCGCACCCAGCTCGCCGAGATATTGGACGAGGTTGTAGGTGAAGCTGTCGTAGTTGTCGATCACCAGGACCCGCACGGTTGCAACGGTACTGTGGGTTGGGG
>JBEKRJ010000910.1:0-2575 GCA_049518835.1 Solirubrobacteraceae bacterium | reverse complement strand
GGATCTCGAGCCGCTGCACCGAGACCTCACCGAGCAACCGCTCGACCCTCGCCGGATCGACGATCCCGGCACCGAAATGCTGCGTCGACTCGGCGCCGCAGGCAACGCCGAAGCGCAGGCAGTCGACCGCCGAACGGCCGGCGTATCGTGCCGCGACGTACCCGGCGAGAAACGCGTCGCCCGATCCGACCGACGAACGAACCTCCTGCTCCTCGATGCGCACGCGATAGCACTCGGCCGAGCCGCCCTCGAGCACCTGCGCGTAGCAGCCGTCGGAGACGGTCATGATCGCCTCGGCAGCGCCGAGGCGAGTCATCTCGACGACCGCCTCGGGCCGCTCGTCGAGGTCGTTGAACTCGTGGCCGACGAGCTCCTCGGCCTCGATCTCGTTGGGCGTGACGACGTGTGGCTCGGCGCGCACCGCGAGCCGCAGCGCCTCGCCGTCGGTGTCGACGATCGTCGTCACGCCGAGCTTCTTGACCTCGCGGATCAGAGTCGCGTACACGTCGGGCTCGAGGCCCCGCGGCAGGCTGCCCGCGAAGATGCAGATGCTGGCTCCTTTGGCGAGGTACAGGAGCTTGTCGCGGAACAGCTCGAGCTCCTGATCGGAGACCAGCGGGCCGCGCTCGTTGATCTCTGTATGCAAACCGGTCGTCGGGTCGAGCACGGCGGTGTTTGTCCGCGAGTCCTCGCGGATGCGCACGAACGCGTTGAGGATCGACTCGTCGGTCAGCGCCTCCACGATTCGCGTCCCGGTCGCGCCGCCGGTCAGCCCGGTTGCGACCACCGGCTGGCCCAGGCGCTTGATCGCCCGCGCGACGTTGACGCCCTTGCCGCCGGGCATCGTCCGCTGGTCGACCGTACGGTGACGGCGGCCGGGGGTGAAGTTCGGCACCTCGAGCGTCTTGTCGAGCGCTGCGTTGAGCGTGACGGTAATGATCATGCTGGCTCCGGACCGGGCGCGTCGCTGCGCCTGGAATGTTCGCGGCGGCGCAGGATGAACACCGCCGCGACGGCAAGTAGTAATACCAGTGGCACAAGCGTAAACGGTCGCGTGATCAGCAGTGTCGCCGATGTCGCCGGCGCGCTGAGCCGCTGGGCGAGCAGCAACGGCACCCGCGCGAGCGTGGTCGAGCCGGCGAGCACGACCGCCGTGCCGACCACGGCGTGGCGCGCGCGCGGCGCGGTCAGCTGGCGCGGAAGCACCAGCCGGACGCGGACCCTGGCCGTCTTGGCAACCACCTCGGTGAGCGTCCGCGCGGCGATCACCCCAACTCGCTCGCGCGACTGTCCCTGCACCGGCAGCCGCGCCAGCACTCGGCCACCGAGCAACGGGCGGACGCTGTGGAAGTTGGCAAAGCCCCAGTCCAGCAACGCGAGCGTGTTGGCGTCGCGCGCGGACTCGCTGTCGGTACCAAGCACGGCGCTGATCAACGTGATCCCGTCGCGCGTGCCCGATCCGATCAAGACGTAGCCGGCATCGGCCGTGTGGCCGGTCTTGACGCCATTTATCCACGCCCCGTGCCCGACGAGGTCGTTTGTGTTGACCACGTGGCGCACCGCATCTCCGGTTTGCAACGTCGCGCTGGCGAGGTCGACGGCGTGCGCGAAGAACGGGTGATGCAGCAACAGCCAGCGGGCGAGCGTCACGAGGTCCGACGCGCTCGAGTAGTTGCCGGGCGTGTCCAAGCCGCTCGGCGTCGAGTAGTGGGTGTGGCGCAGGCCCAGCTCGCGCGCGCGGACGTTCATCATCGCGACGAAGAACGCCACGGAGTGCCGGCCGACGTTGTAGGCGAGGTCCTGCGCCGCGTCGTCGGCGCTTGGCAGCAGCAGCGCCAGCAGCAGGTCGTGGACGCTCATGCGCTCGCCCGGAACCAGCCCGATCTGCGAGTCCACCGCCGCGGGGTAGTAGTCGGTCTGGGTGAACATGGTCGACAGCCGCCGGACGCGCTCGAGCGTCAGCAACGCCGTCATCAGCTTGGTCGTGCTCGCGATCGGCAATCGTGCGCCGGCGTTGAGCGCGTACAGCTGGCGGCCACTGCGCTCGTCGATCAGCGCCGCCGCGGTGACGCTCAGGCTCGGCGCCTGGACGGCGCCGGGCGCGGCGTTCGCGCCGGCGGCCGGCGCCGCGCGCGCCCCGGCCGGAGCTGCTGCGCAAACGCTCGCGACCGCCGCCGCGGCGCACAGCGCCGCGAGCGAGCGCACGTGCCTCACCGGCGCAGCCTCAAAAGCTGTCCGGTCTGCAGCGCGGCGGGGTCGACGTTCGGGTTCAGGCTCTCGAGCGTCGCGATCGAGACGCCAGTCTTGACCGAGATCGTCGAGAGGCTGTCACCAGCCCGCACGGTGTAGAACCTGTTCGCCGTCGACTTACCTCGCGACCGTCTGCCCTGCGTCTGAGTGGTCACCGTGGCGCTCTGATGTGCTTTGGAAGGCTTTGTCGCCAGCGTCGAATGGACCACTAGATACGTCCCCGTGATCGATGCCGCGAGCGCGAGCGGAGCCAGGTAGCGCGCGGGATTCCTCCGATTCCGACGCACCATCGCGCACTCGATCATACAAGCGCAATCGCCGGCCT
>JBEKRJ010000909.1:0-2579 GCA_049518835.1 Solirubrobacteraceae bacterium | reverse complement strand
GCTTCTGGACGGGCGTCAGACCACGCGCGGGCACCGCCGCGCCGAGCATCAGACGCTTCGCATGGCTCGCGAGCTGGCGGCGGGCCGGGTCGAGGCGATTGTCCAAGCGCATGTCAGCAAGGAGGCCGAACGGCTCGACGACGAGCTGCGAGGGCGGGGCGGGTGGCTGTCGACGGAGCAGCGCCGGGCCCTGGAGCTCGCGTGCTCGGACGCGCAGTTCGTGGTGATCGAGGGGCAGGCCGGAACCGGCAAGAGCATGGTGCTCGTCGGCGTCGCGCGCGCTCACCACGACCAGGGACGGCAGATCGTCGTCACCAGCACCGGCGCGCTGGCGGGCCAGCATCTGGCCGGGGAGCTGTCGGCCGCTGGCGTCGAGGCGGAGGCCCACTCGACCGCGGCGCTGCACGCGGCGCTCGCCAATGGCCGCCTCGAGCTGGGACCGGAGACAACGGTGATTCACGACGAGGCGGCGCTGGCCTCCACCCGTGAGCAGCACCAGCTCATGTCGGCTGTCGAGGAGTCGGGGGCGCGGCTGATCCTGGTCGGGGACCCGCTTCAGTCCCAGCCGGTCGGCGCCGGCGGTCTGTGGTCGGAGATCGAGCAGGCGACGCTGGAGCAGCAGGTCCGCGCCGACCTGACCCGCAACGTCCGCGCGCTTGACCCCGACGACCGGCGTGACCAGGCCCGGTTCCGCGCCGGCCGTCACGAGGAGGCGATCCGCGGCTACGACGGCCGCGGCCGGGTGACGATCACCGACCGGCAGCGGCAGGCCGAGGATGCGGCCCTGGAGGCCGCCTACGCCGACATCCGCGATTACAAAAGGACGCTGGTGATCGCGCAGACGTCCAACGAGCGTCTGGACGAGCTCAACGCCCGCGCCCAGGCGATCCGCCGTGAGCACCAGGAGCTCGGCCAGGAGGGGCTTCCGGTGCCAGGTCGGCCGTTCCGGCTGTACACCGGCGACCTGGTCCAGATCCGGCACGCAATCAACCACGAACACCTCGGGCAGATCCGCAACGGGCAGACTGGCCTGGTCATCGATGTCGATCCCAAGCGCGACGCCCTGAGGCTGTATCTCGGCCCCGACCGCCACGGCCTCTTGGACCGTCGCCAGATCGACCGCGCCGATCTGCGCCTCGCGTATGTCCAGCACCCGTTTCCCGCCCAGGGCCAGACCACCGACACCGTCCACGTGATCGTGGCCGAGCGCGCTACGCGGGAGGGCGCCTACGTCGCGCTCTCCCGCGCGCGTGAGTCCGCGCACCTGTATGCCAGCCACCAGGCCCTCGACCACCCCGACGAACCGCTGGCGGCGCTGGCCGAGCACGTTGCGCGCTTCGAGCCCGATGTCCCCTCGATCCACACCCCTCTCGCCCACGAGCTACACATCCAAGAGCGGAACGGGGACGAGCTGGCCGTCCAGTCGATGGTCGATACCCAGCAACGCCACGCCCAGCGATCGGACGCTCTGGGCCGCTCACCCGACCGGGCGCTCCAGGACGGATCGACCCAGGGCGCCGAGGATCCGCTGCCCGCGAGGCTGGCTGCCGCACTCGGACCCCGTCCAGATCCCGCGCATCCCCATCACGCCGTCTGGCGACGCGCCGCCGAGGCCGTCCGGGAGTACCGCGGCGACTACGACATTCCCGATGACGACCCCCGCCTCCTGGGGTCTGAGCCAACGGCGGGCGCATTCCAACAGCGCCTCGACCGCCGCGGCGCCGCTCAGCTTGTACACGACGCTCGTCAGCAGCTGACCTCGGCCACGATTGAGCCGACACATGGGCGCCAGCGCGACTTCGAGACTCGTCGGAATGTCGCCGACGACGCCGACGGCTGGGAACCGTGACGATGCCGCGACGACCATTGCGCCCGGGCTTGCGTTTGCGGGAGGCGCAGCGACGGTCCCGGCTCGGGCGGTCGAACTCCGCGCTGGCGGACGGAGCGCTGAGCATGGATGCTCAGTCGCTGTGACGATCTCTGCGAGTGAAACACGCCGGGATCAGCCGCGCCCCGCACCCCGCGCGCCTCAACCTCGGCCGCGCGATCACCCCGGTTGGACACCGACGTCCGGTGACTGGTCCGCGCGCGACCGCAAGTGGCAGGGCGCCCGCCAACTGGTGCCACGTTCAGGTGCCCGGCGGTCGCTGGCGCTCGACTCCTCGGAGACAACGCCCGATGTCCCTGGTTGACGGCCGGTACGACCTGCGGTATGAGACGGGCCGATGACGACCTACCTCTCCCTGCAGGGCGCCAGGATCTTCCTGATGCGGGGGTGGGGTAAGCCGATCAAGTCCGACCGAGAGGACAACCGGCTGGAGCTGAAGGACGTCGGCCAGCTCGTTGGTCTACCGCCCCGGCGTGCTCGACGACAAGATCGTGTTCTCGATCCCGATCGCGCAGCTGCAGCTGGCGACCTACACGAGCCAGATCGACAGCGGCGGCGGCTGGATTGGTGGCGGGGTCGGCCTCACCGGGGCGCTGGTCGGCGCCCAGCAGGCCAAGATCCTCAATCGCCTGACCACCCGCACCCGGGAGTACGATCCTGAGCGCCAGCGCCAAGCTCTCCAACGGCGCCA
>JBEKRJ010000908.1:0-2581 GCA_049518835.1 Solirubrobacteraceae bacterium | reverse complement strand
GGGGGGGGCCTCCTGTCTACCGCGGTACCCGCGAGGCGGTCGGATGCTAGCGGACCCCGGATCACCGCGAGAGCAGGCCGGCGTCGACTTCGAGGCTGCGGGCTTGCTCGACGGGCTCGGCGGCGGCGATCGCGCAGTCACCGGCGTTGCGCGTCCGGCCAGCGTGCCGTGGACCGAGACCGTACGTGAAAGCGCTACGAGATCGAGTGCAGGTCGATCACGAACACGAGCGTCGCGTTCGCCGGGATCTTCGGCGGGCTGCCCGCCTTGCCGTAGCCGAGGCTCGGCGGGATGATCAGCTCGCGCCGGCCGCCGACGCGCATCCCGGGGATCCCCTGGGTCCAGCCCTGGATCACGCCTCCCTCCAGCGAGAAGCTCGTCGGCTGACCGCTGCCGTCGTTCCACGAAGCGTCGAACTGCTTGCCGTTGGAGTAGAGGACGCCGACGTACTGCACCGTCACGGTCGAGCTCGCGGTCGCGACCGGGCCGGTGCCCTTGATCAGGTCCTTGATCACAAGCGACTTGGGCGGCGGACCGCTCGGCGCGACGACCTTCGGCTTGTGCGACAGGGCCGCGGGCAGCGGCGTCGCAGCGGTCGTCGACGAGGACGTCACCGCCGGCGCGGTCAGGCCCGCGGACGGCGCGGTCTGGATCCCGGGCGCCGTGGAGCTGCCGCACGCCGCGGTCAGGCCGGCGAGCGCGAGCAGGCAGAGAGTGGCTGGAGCTCTAGTGGTCATCGAATCGAGCCGGGACGGTAGCGGTGATCAGGATGCGATGCGCTCTAGCACGGCGGAGTCGACATCGAAGTTTGCGTACACTGCCCCGACGTCGTCGGACTCCTCCAGCGAGTCGATCAGCTTCATCAGCTTCGATGCATCCGACTCCTGCACGGGAACCCGTGACTTGGGCAGCTGGGTCACGTCGGCGCTCTCGATCTCGACGCCGGCGTGTGCGAGCGCATCGCGCACCGCGCCCAGGCCGCCAGGCTCGGTGATGATCTCGAACACGTCCTCGTCGAGCGAGATGTCCTGCGCGCCGGCGTCGATTGCCACGATCAAATCGTCTTCGTCGTAGCGGCTGCCGTCGACGACGATCACGCCGCGCTTGTCGAACAGGTATGAGACCGAGCCAGGCTCGCCGAGGTTGCCGCCGTGCTTGTTGAGCAGGTGCCGGACGTCGGCGCCGGTCCGGTTGCGATTGTCGGTCAGCGCCTCGATCAGCAGCGCCACTCCCCCGGGGCCGTAGCCCTCGTAGACGACGGCCTGGATCTGCTCCGCGTCGATCCCCTCGCCGGTCCCCTTGGCGATCGCACGCTCGATGTTGTCCTTGGGCATCGATGCGTCACGGGCCTTCTGGACCGCTAGCGCCAGCGCCGGATTGCCGTCCGGGTCACCGCCCCCCTCGCGCGCTGCGACGGTGATCGCGCGGGCCAGCTTGGTGAAGTGCTGGCCTCGCCGTGCATCGACGACCGCCTTCTTGTGCTTGATCGAGTGCCATTTGGAGTGACCGGACATGTCCCTCAGTCTAGGAGGCCGCGCCGCGACGCGCCCGCCGCCGACGGCCAGCCGCCCGCGCGCCGACCGCGGGCCGCCTCCCACCACCCACCCACCCCACCGACACAGCGCGAGCCTCACCGCCACAGCTTCCACGGCGCGCTGCCCTGGGCCCACACGTCGTTGAGCACGACCGCGTCCTTGTAGGTGTCCATGCAGTCCCAGAAGCCTTCATGGCGAAACGCGCGCAGCTGCCCGGCGGCGGCCAGCCGCTGCAGCGGCTCGCGCTCGAGCACGCTGGCGCCGTCGAGCACCTCGAACACCGCCGGCTCGAAGCAGAAGAAGCCGCCGTTGATCCAATGCTCGCTGCGCGGCTTCTCGGAGAACGCCCGCACGACCCCGTCGCCGTTGCACTCAGCGACGCCGAACGGCAGCTCGGGGCGGACGACCGTCATCGTCGCAGCGGCGCCGTGAGCGGCGTGATAGGCCAGCAGCGCGTCGAGGTCGATGTCGGCCAGGCCATCGGCGTAGGTGAGACAGAACGACCGCCGGCCCAGCTCGCCGGCAGCCAGGTGCAGCCGCCCCCCGGTGGCCGTGTCCTCGCCGGTCGCCAGGCACGTGACCTCGGTCCCCGTCGGCCACACCTGCGAGCTGATGAACGCCTCCAGCTGCTGGCCGCGGTAGCCGGTCAGCAGCAGGAAGCGGCGAAAGCCCTGTGCCAGGTAGATCTGGATCACGTGCCAGACGATCGGCCGTCCGCCGATCTCGACCAGCGGCTTGGGGATCGACTGCGTGTGCTCCTGGAGGCGCGCGCCGCGCCCGCCGCAGAGAATGACGACGGTCGGCTTCACGGCGGCGGATTATCCGGCGTGGCCGCGGTCGGGCGCGGGAAGCCCCGCCCGGCAACACGCCGCCGCTGGCCTGAGGCCAGACCACTAGCATCACGCTCGTGACGATGTTCGCCGACCCCGCGATCTTCAAGGCCTATGACATCCGCGGGCGCTACGGCGACCAGATCGATGCCGACACCGCCGAGCTGATCGGCCGTGCGTTCACGCGCGTAGTCGCAGACCTGGAGGGCAAGCCCG
>JBEKRJ010000907.1:0-2581 GCA_049518835.1 Solirubrobacteraceae bacterium | reverse complement strand
ATCGGACTATCGAGATGTCGCCGTAGGCATCGTCCGGCCGGAGAGCACCTTGATCGCAAAGCACCCGTCCGCGAACCTCCGGCGCTGGCGGATTGCTCCTCGAGCGATGACGCCAACGACATCGTCCCTTTGCGCCATATCCAACGACGCGTTGGGTCGGCACGAGACCGTCGCTTTCGATCGACGCGCTTGCTGAAGTTGTGCAAGCAGCAGCGGGCTCCTCGTGCGCCTCTCGATGGGCCGGGGATCGCTCCGGCGTGAATGAGCCCACGATCGCGTTCACGCGAACGCGATCGCACCTCCGGTCGCGCTGACGATCGCATGCGTGGCAGAGCACTCGCGCGATAGCCGTGGTGCCGGGCTCGTCGCACGTCGCCGAAGCACTCGCTGAGGTTGGGCCGGGCGGCTGGTCAAAGCGATCGCGGGCGTGGCCAAAATGACGACGAGCCGAATGTTTCGCGTCGACCTGAGTTGCCGCGCGGCCCGACGGCGAGCAGCCGCGCGCCGTTCGCCGCTGATCGTGGTTTGTGTCAGGCGGTTGCACGTCGCGCTTTTAGACTTGGAGGGTGGCCATGGCTGACGAGGATTCGGGTGTCTCGGTTGCCGAGCTGACCGCGGCTTTGTCGCTGGGCACTGATCTGGGGTTGGGTCAGCCGATGGGGCACGTGCTTCGGATGTGCGTGCTCGCTTTGGGTCTGGCGGAGCGGTTGGGGCTGGATGAGTCGCAGCGCTCGGTTGTGTACTCCGTCGCGTTGCTCGCGTGGGTGGGGTGCTGCGCTGACTCGTTCGAGCAGGCGAGATGGTTCGGCGATGACATTGCCGCGCGGGCGGGCTACTACCCGATGGATCTGGTCGGGGCGAACAAGGCGCGGTTTGCGATCCGGCATCTGGGTGCGGGTGGCACGCCCCCGCGCCGCGTGCGGACAGCGATCGAGTTCCTGGTGTCGGGTCGCGACGCGATTGAGTCGATGCGTGGGACGCATTGCTTGCTCGCGGGCGACCTGGCGCGACGGCTCGGGTTGGGTGAGCCTGTGCGTGCTGCGCTGGGTGAGGTGTTCGAGCGGTGGGATGGTAGGGGGGATCCTGGGCTCCTGGCTGGCGCGGCGATCAGCCGGCCTGTCCGGCTGGTGCAGTTCGCGGACGTGGTCGAGGTCTTTCATCGTGAGGGTGGCGTGGATGCGGCTGTGGCGGTGGCGCGTGAGCGCAGCGGAGCGCAGTTTGATCCGGAGGTGGTCGAGTGCTTTTGCGACGGCGCGGGCGAGTTGCTTGCGTCGCTTGATGCGACGACGGGCTGGGATGCTGTGATCGACGCTGAACCAGGTCTCCGTCAGACGCTCTCGGATGTGGAGCTCGATGCCGCGTTGGAGGCGATCGCCGATTTTGCGGACCTGAAGTCGCCGTACACGATGGGCCACTCTCGCGGAGTGGCGGACCTGGCGGCCGAGGCGGCTCGTTTTTGCGGTATCCCTGAGGATGACGTTCGTACCGTGCGGCGGGCGGGGCTGGTTCACGACTTCGGCCGGCTTGGGGTGTCGAACGCGATCTGGGACAAGCGGGGGCCGCTGTCCGCGTTTGAGCGTGAGCGTGTCCGGCTTCACCCTTACTTGACCGAGCGGATGCTGTCGGAATCTGCCGTGCTGGCGCCGCTGGGAGCGCTCGCGGCGCGGCACCACGAACGGCTCGACGGATCGGGCTACCCGCGTGGGTTGAAGGCGAACATGCTCCCGCCGCCGGTCCGGATTCTTGCTGTGGCCGACGTGTACCGGGCGATGCTTGAGCCTCGCCCGCACCGGGATCCGCGTTCCGCTGTCGATGCCGCGGATGAGGTTTGGGCGGAGGCACGAGGCGGCCGGCTGGACGGCGACGCGGTTGACGCGGTGTTGCGCGCGGCCGGCCACGAGCGATCGCGGCGACCCGAGCGGCCTGGGGGGCTCACGACGCGCGAGGTCGAGATTCTGCGGCTGGTTGCGCGGGGGATGTTGACCAAGGAGATCGCGCGGCGCCTGCAGATCAGTTCGAAGACGGTCTCAAATCATGTGGAGCACATCTACGCGAAGATCGGCGTCTCCAGTCGCGCCGCGGCGGGCCTGTTCGCAACCGAGCACGGCCTGATGAGCGCCGCGGGGAGCGTCACGGGCCTGCCGGCGATTCTTGATCCGCCCGCACCGCGGTAGCCGCAGGCGCGTCGTCGCCGAGCGTTCATGAGGCGAATGCCTCATGGACAGGTCAACCGGTCAGCCTTAGCTTCACCGCAGCGAATCGACGCGAGGAAGGAGACCGGATGGGGCAGCCAAACGGAGCTGTTGCGGCAGCTGCAGAGCGGCGCGGCACGAACCGCACGGCGGAGCTGTACGGGATGAAGCACTCGCACCCCGTGCTCGCAGCGCGGATGGCGTGCGAGCTGGTCGGACTCGACTTCGACGCGCACGACCTGTTCCCGGGTCTGCACGGGCTGATCGTTCGCGCGCACGGGTTCAGGGGATGGACCGTCCCGGCGCTCGAGATTGACGGCCGTCGCATTCAGGGCACGCTGGCGATCGCCCGCGAACTCGACCGCCTCGCACCCGACGCCGGTTTGTTT
>JBEKRJ010000906.1:0-2586 GCA_049518835.1 Solirubrobacteraceae bacterium | reverse complement strand
GGGTGTCGCAACGCGATCGTCACCGAGCGCCACCTGCCGTTCATTGTCCACTTCTACGACAGCGTAGTCGCCGAGGACCAGCGCGACCTGCCGGCGGACTTGTTCGCCGAGCGGTGGGGTTCGGTGCTCGCCGCGATCACAACGATCTTTGACGCGTTTGGCCCTGACGCGGTCCACGCCGCCCGCCGCGAGATCGCCGCCAGGGGCATCCGCCCGTTCGTGCGCCAAATCGAGCTTGGCCTCGGAGGCAGGCTGTGGTGAGCGTCCTGGCAGGCCAACCATCGTCGGTCCCCGCACCACGGAGCGGGGACTCGCTGCTGTTCGCCGCCGATGACCCGATCCTGCCCAGCCATCCAGCCAGCCCCGTGTTCGGCGATCTGCGCTGGGACCTCTCGATCCTCGGCCTCGCGGCCAACCAGCCCGCCAGCGATGCCGTCCTGAACTTCGGCCGGTTCCTCGCCCCATGTCCCGGACCGGCCACAGACGACCCGCGGCCACTGCGTCTCGCGCCCGCGTGGCTGCTTCGAGCCAAAGAGGTGCTGGCGATCCTGCTCGCGCCGACGCGACGCACGAGCTATCGCCGGATCGACGTCTACCAGGTGCGGGAATCGTCGCCGAGCACCGTGAAGGCGACCCATGCCCACATCTACGCGCTCGCGGTGTGGGCAACGGTGCAGGCCCTCCCGGCCGAGCTGCACAACTGGGAGCAGGACGACCTGGACGACTTCCTCGCCTACCTCGCGAGCGAACGGACCAATCTCGTGACCGGCGGTCGGGGGATCGACCCGACGAGCATCCGTTGCTATGTGAACACGCTGCGCACGCTTCATCTGCTGCACGGCACGCTCACCGACGGCGGGTTGCGGTTTGACCCGTGGGACGGTCGCAGCGCCGAAAGTGTCACCGGCGTCGATGGGAGTGTGCGCCGGACGAAGCCGATCCCAGCTGAGCAGTACCAGCCGCTGATGCGCAACCTGTGGACGGTCATCGATCAGTTCGCGCCCGACGTCCTCGCCGCCGCGCAGCGCGCCGACACGCTGAACGGCGCTCCGCTTCAGACGTGGTGGCCCAACGTCAACCAGCAGATCGCAGCCGACGAGATCGCGGGGACCGACGCGATCTTGGCAAATAGCCTCCTCGCGCCGACGATGCAGGCGTTCCGGCGGCTCCTGCGCGAGAACCCCGACATCATCCTGGCCAGCGACGCCGACGTCCAACAGCGGTCCGGGATCCGATACCAATGGTTCTCACGAAACCGCCAGCGGCTGATTGACGCGGGCATCCTGGAACGCGTCCACCCACCGCCCACAGCCCGCTGCGCGGTCGCGGGATGTGACCGCGAACCGCGCCGGGGGGCGTGGTGTGTCGAACACGACCGACGGTGGCGACGCGCGGGAGCACCTGACCCGGCGAGCTGGCACGCCACCGAGCAGGCACAGCTCCCGCTCGGACCACCACCCGCCGGCTGCGCGGTCGTGACCTGCGCGCGGGAGGCCAGACACGGCCCGTTCTGCGGCGGGCACGCGCAGCGCTACAGAAGCGCTGGACAGCCCGACATCAACAAGTGGGCGTCCGGTCAGCACGCCGCCGAGCCGATCGGCGGCTGGTGCTACCGCCCGACGGGAGTGTTCCCCGAGGTCCGAACCGTCGCCGAGCACTTGACCGCCTGGTTGGAGAACCCCGAGAACCGCATCCCCCTCCGGGCCAGAGGCGAGCTGGCAGTGCACTTCAAGCGCAGCCAAGACGGTGTCTGGGCCGGCGACGAGGTCAACCACGCGCTGCTGGCCCAGATGATCGGCGTGCGGCCCGACGCTCTGCGGGGACGCAAGGTCAGAGCGATCATCGATCACGCGGTCGCGCGCAGCCAGACCCAGGTTGGGGGGCTGTGCGAGATCACCGCCGTGCGCTGCGCGGACGGCGACCACCGTCCCTGGATCGACGGGATCGACCCCACGCTGTTGGGGTCACTCACCCACTTCTGCCGGATGTCCGCGATCGTGTTCATCTACATGTTCTCGGGCATGCGCGACTCCGAGGTGCAATCACTGAAGAAGGGGTGCGTCGAGGAGTTCTGGGGGCATCTCACCCTGACCGGCAAGGAGTTCAAAACGTTCCGCGGCGCTCAGGCGCGATGGGTCGTGATCGAGCCGGTCGCGCGCGCGGCACGGATCGCCGAGGCGCTGACCTGGCATCCGCGGCGGATCGTCGTGAGCTCGCGGCCCGGCAGCGACCCGATCATCAACGCCGGCGAAGAGATCGACGCTCTGATCGCGACGATGAACCACGCCGCCGGCCTGGGCCTGCTCGAAGCGGTCCCCGCCGGCGCGGCGATCCGCCCGCACCGCTTCCGCCGCACGTTCGCGATCACGGCCCGCAAATACCCGTGGATGCAGATCGCCCTGCACTGGCAGTTCAAGCACGCCTCCCACTACATGACGCAGAGCTACTACGCGCTCAACGACGACGTGACCGCCGCCGAGAACGAAGTCGCCAGCGAGCTCGTCGAGGCCGCCGTTGACCGTCTCGCCGACCTCTACGAGCTCCACGAACGCAACGAGCCGCTCTACGGCAGCGCGGCACCCCGCC
>JBEKRJ010000905.1:0-2586 GCA_049518835.1 Solirubrobacteraceae bacterium | reverse complement strand
CCTCGCGTATTACCTCGGCCGCCCGCCGACCCGCTTCCTCGACGCGGCCCAGCTCGAATCGGCGATCTGCTCTCACAAGGGCGCGTTCGCCTACGTGGAGCACTCAGAGCCACCCTCGCCGCTGGTTTCCACCGTGTGCCTCGTAAACCGGGGCGGCGTGCCAATTCCGATGTACCAGCTGCGCGCCACGCTCACGGTCTGGCTGGTACCGCGCCGCTGACGTGTCCCGCCGACCGCGTGAGTGCTTTCCAGTGACTGATTCCGAGCACCGACGCGTCGCGCGGATCTACGAGCGCTATGGCGCCAGCGCCGGCAAGCAGCGTAGCTGGAGCGCGGGGAACCACGGCAATGTTGCGATCCGCGCCGAGCTCGTCGATGCCGTCTCGAGCCTCGCCGGCGACGCCCTCGCGTCCGCCGCCGCGGTGCTCGACATCGGTTGCGGGAGCGGCTGGTGGCTCGAGCGCCTCGCCACCGACGCCGGCGTCTCGGCGAGCCTGTACGGGCTCGAGCTGCTCGAGTCCAGAGCCGCGGCCGCGCGCCACCGCGTTCCGGCCGCACAGATCACGATCGGCGACGCTCGCGCGCTCCCGGTTGCGGACGGCAGTTTCGACGTCTCCACGCTGTTCACGGTGCTCTCGTCGCTCGCCACACGCGCCGACGCCGAGCGGGCGGTGCGCGAGGCCCGCAGGGTGCTGCGCCCCCGGGGGGCGCTGCTGATCTGGGAGCCGAGGCTGACCAATCCGCTGAACCGCAACACGATCTCGGTCGCGCACGGGTCGTTACGCGGGATCCTGGCCGGCACCGAGATCGAAGCGCGGACGACGACCGTGTTCCCGCCGCTGGCTCGACGGCTCGGGACGCGTACCGAGCAGTTGTACCCCGTGCTGGCACGCGTCGCGACGCTTCACACTCACCGCCTCATGTGCGCGCGTGAACCACGGTCGTGACGGCGACCCGCGGCGCGAGCGCCGTCGCTCGCCGGGCGGCGTCCACGACCCTGATCCGTAGCCGGACCGTGCGCCCGCGGTTGGAGGCGGCCGCGCTCGCAAGCCGCGGCCCGACCACCAGCGCGGCGCTCGCGACTACGACGCGGACCTTGCTCTGCGCCACGGCCAGCGTGATCTCGAGCACGCCGCTGCGCAGCGAAGTCGAGAACCGCACGCGCCGTGCATGGCCGTCCAGCACCGAGATCGCGCGCGTTCGCGACCAGGCGTTGCGGGCAAATCTCAGTCCTCCCGGCAGGGCGACGTAGATCACCTTGATCGCAGCGGCGTGCGCGCCCTGGGCGACGTTGACGCTGAGCTTCGCGTGGGCCGCGCCTACTACGCGCAGCGACCCGCGCGTGACCGACGCGCGGCCGGCCGCGGTGGCGGTCGTCGACGGCTTGGCCGCCTTAGCCTTAGCCGTCGGCGCAGGCTTGCCGCCCGAAGCCGGCGGGGTCGGGTTGGAGGTCGGCGAGGGGACGGCGACCGTCAGCGTGCGCCGGCTCGAGCTCGACGCGCTGAAGTTCGCGTCCCCGTCGTATGTCGCCGCGATTATGTGTGACCCCACGCCCGCGTAGCTGGTCGTGCATTTCGCCTGCGGCGACGCCGCGGTCGTACCCAGTGGCTCGCCCTGGCAGCCCGCGATCGGGTCACTCGCATCGAAGAACGAAACCGATCCCGAGGGTACGAACTGGCCGGTCGTTCGGGGCGCCACGCTTGCCGTGTAGATCACGGTGTGGGCTGGGGCAACCGTCGTGGGCGAAAACGACACGGTCGTCCGCGTCGCGCCTTTTGCCACGCCGAAGCTGAGCGTCGTGGATTTCGACCCGCTCGGCGCGCCGGCGGTCGGGGTGTACTGCGCGGTGAGCGCCACTGGCGAGGCGCCGGCGCCGAACGAGGCCTTGCAGGTCGCCTGATAGGTGCCGCCGGCTGACGGGCTGACGGGCTGCGAGCTGCAACCCGCGATCGTCGTTGAGCCCTGTTCGAACGCCACCGATCCGCTTGGCGCTGCGGCGGCGGGAGTGACCGTCGCCGTCAACGTGACCGCGGCGTTGGTCGACGAGCTCGGCACGGTGGTCGACAATGTCGTGGCCGTGGAGCCGGGCGCTTGCACGGTGGCCGTGACCGCGTTGGTCGTGTAAGCGATTTTCAGCGTCGCGGCGCCACAGCTGATGTCGCTGCCGTCGGGAATGTTCGTGAAGGCTCCGGTGGTCGCGCCGGTCGTGGTGATCAACGTGTAGACGCTGCCGGCCGTCGCCGCCCCGCAGCCCGACACCTGCAGGTTCGCGTTGGCGAGGTTGACCGTGCCGGTGGATCTGAGCTGGGTGTAATCGGTCCCCGGCGTCGTACCCGCGCCGGTGATCGACAGCTCCAGCGAGCTCGACGCGAGTGTCGCATTGCCATCGACCGACAGCGTCCCGGCAACCGTGACCGAGCTGTTCTTCGCCGTCACGGCGCCGATCTGGCCGCTGCCGGTGTAGCCGGTGTAAGCGAGGTCGACCGGATTGCCGTCGGCGCCGTTCAGCTGCGTGCTGGTGTCGAGGAACCCGTCGATGTGGCCGCCGCTATCGCCGTTGACCGAGATCGGCCCGACCTCGACATT
>JBEKRJ010000904.1:0-2588 GCA_049518835.1 Solirubrobacteraceae bacterium | reverse complement strand
ATCCAGCTCGCGCTGGATGCGGCTCGCCACGATGCGCAGGAAACGGAGGCGCAGGTCGTTCATCTTCGAAGAGGGAGGCGCAGATCGGTCATCTTCGAAGAGGCGACTCTACTCGCATTGCGCTGCACACGGAGCAGATGGCCCTCCGCCGGCGCATCACGATCCGCTCTTGGGAGCGCTCGGCCGGCCTTACGACAGCGTTCCCTCTCCCCCATCGTTTGTGCTGGCATCGAGCGGCTCGAGGCCGTCGTCGACCTCCACGTCTTCAGATTTGAGCGCGACCCTCGACGCCCGGGCCACAAGCTCGATCAGCGCCGCGAAGTCGAGATCGTCTCCATGCTCGGCGGCAAGCGCCTGCACGATCTGCTCGGTGAGCGCCGCCACGGGCATCGCGACCTCGAGTTCGCGCGCGGTGTTCATGCCGAGATGGAAGTCCTTGAGCAGCAGCGCGGGCGTGAACGTCGGCGTGAAGTCGAGATTGACGTACGCCGGGGTCTTGTAGCGCGTGAACGTCGAGCCGAGCACGCTGTCGTTGAGGAACCCCAGGAACGCTGCGCGTGAGACCCCGCCCTTCTCGGCCAGAATCGTGACCTCGGCCATGCACTGGGCCACCACGCCGAGCATCAAGTTGTGGCAAATCTTCACCAGCCGCGCACGCTCGCCCTCGCCGACGTAGGTGACGCTGTGAGCGAGCCGCTCGAGATACGGCCGAGCCTGCGACCACGCCGCGCGCGGTCCCGAGGCGACGATCGTGAGACGGCCGCTGGCGGCGACCTTGGGATTGCCGCTGACCGGCGCGGCCAGCAGCGCGGTCCCGCGGCGCTCGGCGGTGGTGCGGATCGCTGCTGCCACGGCCGGCGAGATCGTGGTCAGATCGACGACCACGGTGGGGGCGACGTCGGCCCGCGAGAACAGCCCGGCCGGGCCGCACGTGACCGCCTCGATGTCGGCGTTGCCGGCGACCATCGTGAATACGAGCGCGCAGTCGGCGAGCTCCGCGGGCGAATCCGCGACGGTCGCGCCAAGCTCGACGAGCGACTCGGCCTTCGCACGGGTGCGGTTGTAGACGGCGACGGCGTGACCGGCCTGCAGCAGCCGCTCAACTAGCTGTCGGCCCATCCGGCCGACGCCGATCCACCCTAGCCGCTGCTGCTGGCGCTTGAACTCGCTCGATTGGTCAGCTTGTTGCAATGGCTTGTAACGATTGTAACAAAATCCGTGGCGCTGTCAACTCTCGGGCGCCCTGCAGCGGGTCAGGCCGCGCGCGGCGGAGCGTCGGTCAGGCCGCGCTCACCTCCAACGCAGCGGTGGCGCGGTCGAGCCGCGAGTGATCAGCGTCGGCTCGAGCAGGATCTCGCGCGCGGTTGGCTCGACGCCGGCGAGGTGCCGGAGCAACAGGTCGGCCGCGACCGCGCCGATCTCGCGTTGCGGAACTCGGACCGAGGTCAGCGGCGGGTGCAGCCGGTCGACGAACGGCATGTCGTTGAAGCCGACGATCGAGATGTCCTCGGGACACCGCAGGCCGCGTGCCGCGAGCGCGACATAACAGCCGATCGCAAGGAGGTCGTTGCCGGCGATGATCGCGGTCAGATCGGGCGCTGCGTCGAGGAGCCGGGCGCAGCCGCGGGCGCCCTCCTCCTCGGTGAACCAGCGGCCGGCATGGACGCGGGCGTCAGGCAGCTCTAGCCCGAGCTCGGACATCGACGCAACGAAGCCGAGACGGCGTCGATGGCCGGTCGAGGTGTTCTGGGGTCCGGCGAGATGGGCAATCCGCGTGTGCCCGAGCGCGACCACGTGCGCGACTGCGAGCTTGATTCCGAACTGGTCGTCGACCGCGACAGCCGGAGCCGAGCCGTCCTCGAGGCTACGGTTGACGAGCACGAGCGGGATGCCGGCCGCCGCGACCTCGCGCAGCAACTCCTGATCGAGCCGTGCCGTGGCGGCGATGAAGCCCTCGACCTGACGAGCCCGCAACGCCTCGAGGTGGCTGCGCTCGCGGTCGGCATCGTTGTCGGTGTTGACGATCAACGCGGTGTAGCCGGCGTCGTCGAGCCGGTCCTCAATCCCGCGCAAGATCGGTGGAAACAGCGGATTGGTGATGTCGGGGACAAGCACCCCGATCGTGTAGGAGCGGTTCGTCTTCAGCCCGCGCGCGATCGGGTTGGGGCGGTAGCCCAGCCTCTCGGCCGCACGGATCACCCGCTCGGCCGTCTGAGGGTTGACGAGCGCGCGGGTCTGCAAGTTCAGCGCCCTGGACACAGTCCCCGGGTGGACGTGAGCCTCGCGCGCGACGTCGCGAATCGTCACCGACGCCCGAACGGGCGAACTCACGGGGTCACCGCCGCACCAGGATCTCGAGTCGCGACGCCATTGCGGCAAGCCGCGATCAGCCAATTGGCTGGGTCGTGATCAGGCCGATGACCACGTGCCCGTTGGCACGCTGCACGCCGAACACGACGTCGCCCGTCAGCGCGCCGCCGCCCTCGAGCGGCACCGTGTAGCGGGCCGCGAGCCGGCCGACCCAGCCCGCAATGACCTGCATGCCCCGTAGCTCGTAGCCGCGGATCGCCGTGTGGTCGAACTGCTGG
>JBEKRJ010000903.1:0-3191 GCA_049518835.1 Solirubrobacteraceae bacterium | reverse complement strand
TGCAGTCGTGCCGGCGCTGATCCCCGTCTCTCCCTCCCACGTCGCACGCTGCCCAGTGGTGGCCGCCGGTGCAAGGAGCCTGGAAGCGCCACTGGCCTAAGCGCGTCCCGCAGTCGTAGTTCCAACCGCTAACCGCGAAGGAGTCGATATGAGGTCGCAACAATTGCGCGCCCGTTGGCGTGCCCTACCGCTGTGCCTGGTCGCAGCCGTCTGTCTGTCTGGCATAACCGGTTGTGGATCGTCGTCGTCGCCATCGACGTCGCCGAGCAGTACCACAGCCGCGATCACCACCGCGTGGCCGTCAGATGTGACGAGCCTCGATCCGGCGAACCTGTCCACCAACGAGGACCACGCGCTGTCGCGCAACATCTACCAGACGCTCGCGTTGCCGGACCTCGTCGCGCAGCCCAACGGCAGCTTCGAGGTGAGCGGCACGCAGGTCAAGCCCTACCTCGCCACCTCGTGGACGTTCGGACCTAACTCGATCACTTTCAACCTCCGTCACGGCGTGCACTTCTACCCCAGCGGTGACCCGCTGACCGCAACCGACGTCAAGTTCAGCCTCGACCGGATCTTCGCCACCCCGGGGGCAGGCGACCTGCAACGTCCACATGATCAACCCGTACACGATTCGCGTCTACTTCACCACTCCAAGCGGCGCACCGCAGCCGGTCACCGCGACCAAGCTGTTCATGTTCAGCCAGTTCTTCACCGGCGTCGTCGACGCCAAGGTCGTAATGGCGCACGAAACAAAGAGCGACCCCCAAGCCGCCAACTGGCTGCGCCTCAACGTCGCCGGCAGCGGGCCGTACTACCTGGCCGCCCACGACCCCAGCGTCAGCCTTGAGCTCAAGGCTGTCCCGCACAGCTGGCTGCCCGCGCCGGCCTACAACCAGGTCAACATCCAGATCACCTCCGGCAGCATCGCCTCGCTGATGCAAAGCAACGCGATCAACTTTGCTGACACCGGGATGACCGACACGCAGATCAAGGCGCTGGAAGGTCCCGGACGCGCGATCACCTGGCAGGACACCGGCTTCTTCGACATGTTCGCGATCACCTCCGGCCCGGCCAGTGCCGTCGGCCCGCTGGCGAACGTCGACGTCCGCCAGGCGATGGCGTACGCGCTGCCCTACCAGCGCGTGCTTGACGACGTGCTGTATGGCTGGGGCGAGCGTGCCGGCAGTCTCGTGATGCCGACCGCCCCCGAGTACACCCCCGCGTGGCTTCGCTACACGACCAACATCGCCAATGCCAAGGCACTGATGAAGGCCGCCGGCAACCCGAAGGTCAACGAGCCGCTGTACTACCTGGAAGGGGACCAGGACCAGACGAGCACGGCAATCCTGGTGAAGGCTGCACTCGCGCAGATCGGGGTCACCGCAACGCTGACCCCCGAGACCCAGGCGGGCCTGTTCGACGTCGTCGACGCCCGCTCCACGCCGGTCGCCGGCTCGAAGATCGGGCCCCCCGGGCTGGAGCTGTTCAACTGGTCGGGCTTCGATGACGACCCGTCGATCGTCCTCGGCTACTGGACCACCAATGGCGGCATCAACAACTACGCCCTCTACTCGAACCCGACGGTGAACGCGATCAACGCCAAGTACGCGTCGCTGCCGACCTCGCCCGCACGGACCGCGGCATACCGCCAGGCGCAGGACATCATCGCGGCAGACGCGCCGTACATCCCGATCGCCTACACGGGCGCCGTGACAGTGGCCACCAACGGGATCTCCGGTGTGTCGTACTCGCCGGGCGGGTCCACCCGCTTCTGGACGCTGCACCCGAGTGCGGCGACCTCAGGCATCGACAGCCAGCTGTTCTAACGCGGTGCGCGGCCCGGGCTTCCGGCCCGGGCCGCTCGGCCCAGCGCATCACAACCAGGAGAGCTTCTGCATGGACACAGCGCTGACAATCGCCTCCTCCCGAGGACGGCGACGTCCCAGCTATCACCTGCTCACCCCACCCAACCGCTACCCGAGCCGGCTGGCCGGCTGGGAGCAGACAACCGTCTTCAAGCTGGCCACGCCGCGGACGGGCACCGCCCGCTTCGGCCAGTACCTGCTGGAAGTGGCGGCAGGCGGCGGCAGTCAGGGTCGCGTCGACCCCGGGCGCGAGCACTTCGCGCTGGTGCTGTCCGGCGAGCTGCTGCTCGGAGAGGCACAGGCGGGCCAGGGTGACTACGTCTACCTCCCGGCGGGGTCAGGCCTGTGCACCCGGAACGTGGGCGCGCAACCCGCATCCCTGATCTGGATCAAGCGCGCCCATGAGCCGGTCCCCGGGCTTCGCGAGCCAGCGCCGCTGACCGGCACCCTAAGCTCGCTGGCGATGCTCCGGACCGACACCGGTCTGCTGCGCCAGGAGCTGTTGCCGCCGGACGATCCGGCCTTCGACTTCAACGTCAGTCTGATGACGTTCCCGCCCGGCGCAGCACTTGCCCAGGTTGAGGTGCACGACGAGGAGCACGGCCTGTACATGCTCAGCGGCGCTGGCCGCTATCACCTCGACGGCGACGACCACGAGGTGCGCGCCGGTGACTTCATCTACATGGCGCCCTACTGCCCGCAGTTCTTCCGGCCGCACGGGCCGCAGGACGCGCAATACCTGCTCTATAAGGATGTCTTCCGCGATGGCTTCTAACCCGATCGATCCACGCTACGTGCGCGCCGGCGGTCTGCAAGTGGACGCCGAGCTCTACGAGTTCGTCGGTACGCAGGTACTCCCCGGGCTCGACCTCACCACAGAAACGGTCTGGGCGGGACTCCGTCAGCTGGTCACGGCCACCGCGCCGCAGATCGCACAGGCCCTCGCAACGCGCGCCGACCTGCAGGCACAGATCAATGACTGGCACCGCCGCCGCGGCGAGCCCCACGATCCGCTCGCCTACCGCGCATTCCTGGAGTCGATCGGCTACATCGTGCCGCCCGGCGAGGACTTCGAAGTCGAGACCGATCACGTCGACGCCGAAATCTCGCAGATCGCCGGCCCGCAGCTGGTCGTACCGGTCAGCAACGCCCGCTACTCGCTGAATGCGGCCAACGCTCGCTGGGGATCGCTGTACGACGCGATCTACGGGACAGATGTGCTGGAACCCACCCACCCGCCCGCCGCTATGACTCCGCCCGCGGCGCCGAAGTGGTCGCGTGGGTCCGCCGCTTCCTTGACGACGTCTTCCCGCTCCAGCGCGGCTC
>JBEKRJ010000902.1:0-2590 GCA_049518835.1 Solirubrobacteraceae bacterium | reverse complement strand
TGATGTGATCGGCACCCGCCTGCTCGCAGAACGCGACGAAACGCTCAAGATGCCATTCGGTCGCCTTGAGCTCGAACCCGAGCCGCCGGCGGACGCGCAGGTAGTCGTGCAGGTGAGAGCGAAGCGAGCTCATGCCCCACCTCCCGGCCACGGCCGCGCCAGCGCCCTGAGCGCGCGCCGGTCGACCTTGGCATAGATCGCGGTCGTCTTCTGCTCACGATGGCGCAGCACCTCCCGGATCTCGGGCAGCGACGCACCCGCCCTGAGCATCTCCGTCGCGGCGGTATGCCGGAGCCGGTGCGGCCCGACCGTCGGGACCCCGGCCCGCACGCACGCGTCGTGCACCACCCCCCACATCCCGTCATTGGACAGCGGCCCAGCCGGTGCGATCACCTTCAAGAACAGGATCCTGCACTCGCTCCGCGGACGGCGACGCAGGTAGGAGACGATCGCCTCACCGACATCCACCGGCTGGACGGCTACCCGCGCTACTTGCTGTGCGAGCGTGGCGCGAGCGAGGGCACGTTCGTGCGGTTCGAGCCCGACGCCCGCATGTTCCTGTCAGAGCGGCTGGGAGCGAGCGGGCTTGACCTGGCGGGGTTGATGGCGGCGGATGTGAGCTCGTTTCTGGCGCGTGAGTGCCCGCGACGCAGCGTCGCTGGCGCGAGGTATTTGGTGACGGTGCTGCGCTCGCTGTTGCGCTACCTGCACGTCGCGGGGCTGATCGCGATGCCGCTGCAGTGGGCGGTGCCGGGCGTCGCAGACCTGCGCGACCGCTCGCTGCCACGCGGGTTGGACCCGGCGACGGTCAAGCGGCTTCTGGCTGGCTGTGACCGGCGGCGGACGGTCGGCCGGCGTGATTACGCGATCTTGCTGTTGATGGTCAGGCTGGGGTTGCGGGCGTGCGAGGTCGCCGCGATCCGGCTCGAGGATCTGGACTGGAGGCGCGGAGAGTTGATCGTTCGCGGCAAGGGAGGCCGGATCGAGCCGCTGCCGCTGCCAGGGGTCGTGCCGACAGCGGTCACGATCGCCAGCGGGCCGGTTGGGGAGGTACCCCACCGGCACCCGCACGCTCAAAGGCGAACTCCACGACCGATAACCCTCCGCGCGGCGCCCCCGCGCGAACTCCACCAACCGCTCCGATGTCAGCTGATCCACCGACAGCCCCTCGCGCGCCATCCACCGGCTGACCAGCTCCAACTGCCCCAGCCTGTCACCCACCGTCCACGACGAATAGCCACGCGCCACAAGCCACGACCGATACCCCGCCGCGAACGGCGCCAGCGGCCCCGACGGCACCGGAACCCACCCCGTCGCACCCATCACTGCCTCCCGTGAGATCGAACGAACCGAACACGAGAGGCATCGGCAAACCCAGACGATTATGTTGTGCCGATCAGCCCGTGATCACCGAATCACCGAATTTGCGGGAGAACCAACGATCAGAGTACGGTCAGGCGACATAACCTCTCGTCGCCGAAAGCGGGGCTGGCGGCGGCGGCTCCTCAGGCACGGTCGTGCCTATGCAAACCGGCGACCATGCATGCCCGCGAATGCTCGCGGCGTGGCCCGGCCTCGATAGCCGCCGACGCATCCTGCTGGACGATTGCGATCGTCGTATCCGTCGACATCGCTGGCGCCGGCCGAGCCACCCGTGGCTATGCACAGGTGGAGCATCAACGGCCCGGCCAGCGCTTCTGGATCCCTTTGATTGCATGAGCTCGCGACCGCGCCGGAAGCAGGAGCTGGAGCGGCCAAATGAGAAGCTGGGCCGGGCGGTAGAGACCTACCGATGGCCATTCTTGAATGCGCAAATCGAGCTCGGGCGTCCCGGTCCGCGAGCAGACCCGATGATCCGGCAGCGGCGACGGTGCACAGGCCCCGCGTTGAAGAGGCGGACGAGCGCTGCCCCGGCGCCGGGACGACTCGTCCGTGACGAACGGGGCCAGCCGAGCGACGCTGTTGCCGGCTGCCGTTGCTCGTCTGTCTCGAAGCGGAATCACGGGCGTCGCAGACGCCGACGTCGCGTTTGTCCGCCAGACGCCGCGCGATCTCTGCCACCGTGACCTCGGCGTCGTCGACGCAGTCGTCGTGGTTGCCGTCTACGTCGTTAGCGATGGGGCGACTGCGCCGACCGCGACTGGTTGCTTATGCTCGACCGGGTGCGAGCCGTTGGATGCAACGCGTACCGCGTCGAGCGCGAGGCATTCGATCGCGTAGTTCCCGTTGGTGTCGCGTTCGACGCCGTGGATGTCGTGTTCGAAGCCGGGGAAGCGCTTGTCGAAGGCTTCGAGTGCGGAGAGGTATTCAAGGAGCGGACCGTCGTCGGCGCCTGAGCTCTCGCCGGGCATCAGGATCGGGATTCCTGGCGGGTAGGGGACGACCATCACCGTGGCGGTGCGTTCTGCCATCGCGGTGAGCGATAGCCGCTCGGTGCGGCCGCGGACGAGGCGGCGGTAGGCGTCGGCGGGGGTGAGCTTCGCTTCGGGCAGGGCGTCAAAGGCGCTGTCGAGGAGCGCTGGCATGCGGCTCGTGCGCAGCGCGTCGTGCATGTCGTCGCAGAGGTCAGCGAGCCCGAGCGTCCCGTAGC
>JBEKRJ010000901.1:0-2592 GCA_049518835.1 Solirubrobacteraceae bacterium | reverse complement strand
CGTCCAAACGCCCACGCCACCATCAGCGGGAACTCTTCTCTCCAGAATGCGTCGCCGTGTGACCCCGCCCGCTCAGTCATGACAACGTCCGCACCTGTATCGCGCAGCGCGTCCGCCCACCGGGTGGCGTTCTCGAGGAAGAACGGCTCCTGCATGCCGGCCACAAGGTACGCGCGCGGGAGCGAGCTCGGCATCAGGGCAGGCGGTCGGTAACCAGCGCCCGGCGACGCGCAAAAGACCGCGCCGTAGATATCAGGATGGCGAAGCCCCATGGCGAGCGCGAGCTCTGCACTCGCCGAGACACCGAACACCGCGGTTCGGTCGGCAGGCAGCGCGACGTCGAACCGCGACCGCGTCCATCGTCGCACGTCCTCGACAAAGAACTTCTCGTGCGCGGCGAACCGTTCAGGGTCAAAGGCGAAGGCGGCCGTGCTCTCGCCCGGTGAGTACTCATGCAGCCGCAGCGTCTCATCGTCCAGGCGGTGTGCACCGATGATCATCGTCGGGGGTAGGTCGGCTGCCTCGAGGACGCCTCCCCACGACGTGATCAACTGGCCGTCACCGGCGAAGACGATCGCCTCGGGCGGAGCTGGCGGGACATACGCCGTAACCTGCCGTCCACCGTCGTATTCAAACCTCTCGGTGACGAGCTGGCCTGCTGTGGGCGACATTGGCGTAGGCTCCTTGTTAGTAGCGGCGGCGGCCACGTTTGTAGAAGTTGCGGGTTGTTCGTTGCCGATCCAGTCGCCGTCGGCGAGTCGGCGGAGGCTGCATTGGAGGTGACGGTGAGCCAGCGAGACCTTGAGACCTTACTGCTGCAATCACGAAGCTCGGGGTGCCTTGACGTCGCGAGCGGCATGCCCTCCAGCTTCTGCTTCGACCATGGCGACGGCAAGAGCAGCAGCCGGCGCGACACTGCCAGAACGGCGACCAAGCAGAAGCCGATCGGCTTGCTTAGCTGCGGTCGATGGCGGCGACGATGCTTTCTGCGAACTCGTCGGGACGCGAAAGAAACGGGTGATGCCCTGCGCCGAACTCGCCCAGTCGCGTGCCCGCTTTGATGCGTTGACGCTGCGCCTCGGGCGAGGTCGCGAGATCCTCGGTGCAGACTAGGACCGGGTACGTGGCGGGCTTCTGTTACCAGGCGATGTGGCGGGGTGCCTGAGTGGACGGCGTGAAAGATTGACGCGTGAGACGGCTGACCGCTTGCTCGGTCGTGCTCTCGTCGCAGTCTTGGAGGAAGAACTCCCGGATCATGTCGGGATCCACGCCGACGGTGCCGTCCTCGCCCGGCTGCAGCCACGGCGCTGGCTCTGAGCCGATGAGATCGGCCTGGGACTGTCCAGCGTCGGGCATCACCGAGGCACCGAGGTTACGTACAACAGTTGGGCGACGCGGTCATCAGCACCGGCCTCAGTGATAATCATCCCGCCGTAGGAGTGACCACAGAGGACGACGCGGCCGTCGACGTCAGCGATCGCCTCGCGGCACGCCTGGACGTCGTCGCAGAGGTCCCCGAGCGTGTCGCCGGTCTCGCCGCAGCTCGGCAGCGCTACCGCCACGGTTGAGACGCCGAGTTTGGCGAGCGGCTGCGTCATCCAGCTCCACCACCAGTCGGCGTCGCGGACGCATGCGCCATGGATGAACAGCAGAGTTGTCATCGCGGGGCCGGGACCGTTCTCGGACGATGGCGAAAACCGCCGCTCGTTATGTGAGCGTGCAAGAAGTCAGGAGACAGAGCCATTTCGCTGGCAGGGGCGCTGCGTGATGGATTTGTCGAAAGGCACGTCGCCTGAAGTCTTCTGGCACGGTGTCCACCGTGAGTCCTCCTGGGTCAGCCGCCAGTTCCTGTAACGACGTTACAGCATCTGGTCGACATCGCGACGAGCGGCGTCGACACCGCCTGCTAGCCCAAGCGCCGAACTGCTGGTCGCCCGCCAAAAGCTGTGAGGTCTCCCTGAGAGAGCTCGCGGACGCCCTCAAGACCAGCCCCCGCATGCTTGTCCACCAATTCGGGTCCCGCGACGCGCTCATCGCCCTCGCCCACGGTCGCCGTCAACTCCTCGATACCTGCCGCGCCCAGCTCGCCGAGCAGAGCCCGCGGGATCTCCGCGGCCTCGTCAGCGCCCTCCGCGCAATCATCACGGACCCGGCCAACCGTCGAGGACATCACCGCCCAAGCACAAGCCACCCTGGCCCTCGCCGTCATCCGCGGCCTCATGCTCGACGACAGCGCAACCGGCGACCATTCGAGGATCGACGCCGCGCTCCTGCCGAGCGCGAGCAGTGCCCTGAGCTGTGAGTTGTGCTTTTGCGCCTCGGGCCGCGGGCTGCTGGGCTTCCCGCTTCCAACGGGTTCCATGACCCTGCGGCGGTCGACGCGTACGCATGCTTTGGCGCTGGCGAGATGCCGCACCGGCAGCTGCGGGCGGGCGTGGCAGGTTTGCGCGAGCGGTGGCGGATGGCGCCGCCGCGTGTGTCAGGTCGCTCGCAAGCGCACGGGCTTCGGGCGGGATAGCCTGCGTTGCGTGGAACGTTTGGGACGGCCAGCGTGTGGCGAGCGCCGCGGCGTTCGCCGGCTAATGATCTGAC
>JBEKRJ010000900.1:0-2596 GCA_049518835.1 Solirubrobacteraceae bacterium | reverse complement strand
GGTCAAGCTGCGCGAGCCGTCGCCGCAGGCCATGTACGACACCTCCGTTCACTTCGTTGGCGAGGGGGTGTCCGTCCGCGTCCCAGAGGAGCTCGGGCGCCACGAGCTCGAGATCGTGGCAGCCGTGGTGCGCGATGCCGAGGCACGCCGGCGCACCGAGCGCCTGCGCGTCCGAGCTGTGGCTATCTACCAGGGCGAGACGACCCGCGTGCTGGCATGGGTTGACGTCTTTGCCTTGGACGGGATCTGAGCAGATCTCTCGCCCGCCCCGCGTCAGGGATTCCGCGGCGGAATAGCACGACGGATGGCTGCGCGGTCCCACAACGTTTGCAGGCGTGTTGATCCTGCTCCCGCCACTCCGTCGCATGCCGCGCTGCGCGCTGCGCGCGGTAATTGACCGGGCAGCACGCGAGCGGCTCGCGGGGCGCCACTTCGAAGATTGGCGTGTTTGATGCCAAGTGTGCTCGAGCGGATGCGCGCCGCCGCGTGAGTTCGCGTAGTCCGAGCTCGCGGACACAAGTGCGTGAGTTCGTCGGAGGTCAGCTTCGCCCAGGATTCGACGAGGCGGCGAACGGTGAACGGGGCCGGCGACGTGTCCGCGTGGCGGCGTCTGGATCGATCAACTGATGGGTTCGTGGCTCCGCTGCTCGTGCGGGATTGCTGGAGCGCTCTCTCGGAGTGTGAGCGGGCGCGACGTGCGGCTTCGCGGGCGCGGGCGGCGGCGCTTCGTTCGCGTGCGCCGTCCTCGGTTCGCCCGGCTTGATCGCACCTGTAAGCGTGCTGTTCGGCGAGTTCCGCAGACTTGTCGAGCGCCGCGGCCGCCTGCCGAAACACCGACGAGAGCAGTTCCGCAGTATCGCGGACGCGGGCCGCGGCAGCTTCGCTCCGCCCACTGCTCGCTGAGCGGCCTCTGGGTCCATCGCGTCGACCAATGATGTCACTCGCCGCTAGGGTTTCGCTCGTGGACCGCGGCGAGCTTGCGCGCTGGATCGACCTCTACGAGCGCGCGTGGCGAACGGCCGGGTCAAGCCTGCTCGCGCAGCTGTTCGCGGCCGACGCCAGCTATCGCCCGGCGCCGTTCAGCGCCCCGATCGTCGGGCGAGCTGCGATCGCGTCGTTCTGGGAGGCCGAGCGCGAGGGGCCCGACGAGGTCTTCTCGATGACGTGGGAGAGTGGGAGCCCGTCGCAGTAGAACACGACGTCGGCGTCGCGAGGCTCGCGGTTCGCTACGAGGGCCCACCGGTCCGCGAGTACCGTGATCTTTGGATCGTGCGGCTCGATCACGATGGTCTGTGCAGTGCGTTCGAAGAATGGCCCTTCCTTCCAGGCCAACCGCGAGCCGCTGGTCCGGGCGCGAGCGACTCAACCGTGGGGTCGACCGGGCACTGAGCGCCAGCACCTCGTCGTGCGCAGAGATCCGCGCGGACGGGCCCGGGCGCGGCGCTGCGACCGCACGCCGCGCCGGTCGCTCGCGCCCTGGCTTGTCGTCACCTGGACCTCGACCTGGCAGCGTCGGTCGCCGGATCTGCGCTCGTGGCGCAGACGGTGTTCGACTGCCCGATCGACTCGCGCTTGCGATCCAACATCTGCCCTCGCGCGTAGGACTCAGCGCCGCTGATCTTGTACCTGATCGACGCGAACATCTTTGCGCCAAACTCGACGCTTCGCTCGCGCCGGCGTCTACGGGGATCTCGCGAGGTAGCTCTGTCCAGCGCTCAGCACGACCGTAGTACCGGTGCTCGAGTCTCGGACGTCGACGACACCTCGCTCCACGCGGGTGAGCGTGCCGTCACACTGCTCGCTCGTCGTCCACTCTGTCCCTCTGACTGTGGCAGCGGAGAACCTGCCTTGGGTCCGAAAGCTCCCGCTGACGCTCGCGTGCAGCAGCGCCAGGACGCGCGACCCACTGACCGTCGCACAGGCTTGCGTGTTGGTGCCCTGGAGCGTCAGGTCGACGAGCCCGCCCAGATTCTGTGGCTGCAACAGCTGGAACTGTCCGCCATCGAACTCACCGGCGATGAACTTGCCGGCGACTGCGGTCTGAGCCATTACCACCAGCGAACCGCGTGTGGCATTCAGCTCTGTGCCGACGGGGATCTCCCGGGGCGCGAGCAATGGAACGAAGCTCGCGACGCCCGGGGGCCTGATGAATACCTGACCGCTCACCGGGCCGAGGTCGACCGCGCGACCAAACGGCGGCGGTTTGGTGATGCACACGCAGTTCGTCACCACTGCCAGGTTGCTCGCTGTATCCGTTTGTGCCTTGGCGACGGAGATTGTCACCGTGACCGCGTACGTCGCAGCTCTTGCGTAAATGTGCGTGCCTGACACCGCGCGCGTGTAGACTGCGCTGGCGCCGGGCACTCCGGGGCTGACGACGCCGGCGGTTGGTGGCGAGCCATCGCCCCAGTCGATCGTCGCGCTGATCGCGCTGTGTGCCGACTTCGACTTCACGCTCGCGACCTGCCCGTGGAAGTTGAGGCCGATCACGGGGAAGAGCGGGTCGACGACCGCCGAGCCGCCGATCAACTCCGCGCTTGTGCCCCCGCCGCCGGTCGCGAGTGCGATGGCGATCGCGCCGGCGGCGATGACGAGC
>JBEKRJ010000899.1:0-2596 GCA_049518835.1 Solirubrobacteraceae bacterium | reverse complement strand
GCTGCGTTCGCGCGCCCGCGCGGAAAACGAAAAAGGACTGTTCATAACCCTGCGGGTTATGAACAGTTGAAACAGCAACGACGACTACTACGACGGCTCGAATCGGGGGGTGTTGCGATCACCGTGAGAACCCAAGGTTCCCCGTGGGTTATGAAGGGTCTGCCGATCGTCGAGGTTGGTTCCTACGTCGGCGACGACCTCGTGCTGTTCGGCACGGTCATCGGCGGTCGATGGGAGCCTTACGTCGACCTCGGCGATCCGGAGCGGCGTTACAACGCGTCGCTCGCGATTGAGTTCGAGCCGATGATCTATCAGCTGCGGCCGGATTGCCGGCTGAAGCCGCACCGCTCGGGCAAGGGTCTGTCGAAGGCCGAGTACGACGCCTGGCGCAGTGCCGTCGTCGAGCTGGAGCCCTTGTTGTAGCCGGCTGATTGTCGGGCTCGTCGCTGTTCTGAGTGGGTAAGCTTCCGGCGCCAGCTCGGAAGCAACGTACCGGGACCGAGTTCCTGGTCACGAGGACCAGTTGACTCGAGCCTTGATGGTTGTGCTCGAGCTCGTGCCGCTTGCCTGTGAGGCTCTGCTGCGCCGCGTCGATGCGAAGGAACAACGGTCGCTTGCACAGTTGCCGGCCGCGACGTTTGACCTCCAGCGGGGCTCCGGAGCCCTTGGGGAAGGCCGGGAGCACGTCACCAGCGTTTTTCTGACGCCCGATCGCGTGCGAGTCCCGAGCGGTGCCCGGCCGAGCGAGCCACGGCCGCAGCGGTTTGACGGACTGCTGCGGTTCGGCGAAGACGAACTCGTCGTTGTGATCGAAGCAAGCTTTCCCCACACGCCGACGACGACCACTGGATTCGGGTGTCGGAACCGGAACGGACAGTGCATGTCCCGTGGCACGACCTCTTGGGCGACTGGCTGGACCTCGACAGCCTGGGGCTGCTGGCCCCCCCGAGCGAGGGATCATCCGCGACTTCTTCGATTTCGCCGAGGAGCATTTCGCTTGGCTGCTTCGTTCAGCACCCCTTGATCGGTGTGGATTCGATGACACGCGCCGCCGGAAGCGACTCGCCGCGATCCTCATGGAGGCGACCAACCTCCCCGTTGAGGAAACGAGCTCCCCCGTCGGGGGGTTCGTATCGGTTGACACGGCCATCCGGGCCAAGTCGCTGCAACGCATCGCGCTGGAGATCCGGGAGCAACGGATTACGGTTGACGCGTGGCCCGGGCAGACGAAGCCCCAAGCCACCCAGCTCTACGCTGCCGGCCGCGCCCAACGCGCCGTGGACCAGTTGACTGATACCGGCTGGGACGTGAAGGCGGACGTCCACCTGACGTTTTGGCCGAACCGAGGGATCGACAGCATCCTTTGGTGCAGGCCGTCGCTGCCGTTCCGGGAGTACACCTCCCGCCTTGCGGGCCCCGACAAAGATCTGTTTGATGCGCAGCCTCGGTCGAGATTTGTGGACGAACTTTGGCCGAGGCTCGTACGCGAGGGCTACGCTGCCGGTGGAACCGACTTGGACCGGGATCGCTTTCTGGCGAAGCTCAAGGGCCGTCAGAGCTTGCGTGTTGTATGTGGTCTCGGCGTGTACTACGGCTGGCGCTACGAGGACGCCGTAGAGATGGACGGAGAGGGCAGTAGAGAGCTCATTCCCGCAGTGAGGGAGCGCATCCAGGAGCTGCTGGCCGCGCTTGAGGAACCGCCGCTGCCCGAATAGGGCATTCCTGATGGGCAGCGGTCACGGCGAGCGCTCAAGAGCTGCTCCTGCTCCGTCGCCCCGGCTCGTTGAAGCTCTTGCTCTCCACGCGCAACGGATTGGGAACGACGGTGTGCCTCCACTGAGGTTCGACGTGCGCCGTGATTAGCGCGATTCCGTTGATGCAGGTGTCTCGCCCCTGCTGGGCAGGGACCTCGTATTCGCCAGAAGCGCGCACGTGCCGCACGCGGATGGATCCGTCAGACCGAAGCTCGGGGTGATAGCCGAAGACCCCGAAGCTGCAAGCACCGGAGCGGGTCACGACGGCGCCGAGACCAGCACTGCCGCAATAGGCGTGGTGGGGCAGTCCTGTGCGCTCAGAGGACGTGGGCGATGTCGTCGCGGCCGCGGCTGGCGCGGATGTAGCCGGCGAGAACGCGCTGGTCCTGGTGGCGGGTGGTAGCGGCGATCTGCGTGGGGTGATGGCCGTCGCGGGCGGCCTGGGTGGTGTAGCCGGCGCGGAGCGAGTGGCCGGCGAACTCCCGGGGGTCCAGGCCGGCGGCACGAGCGCGCTTCTTGATGATCAGGGCGACGGTCTGAGGGGTGAGGGGGTTGCTGATCGCGCCGGTCCGGGTCACGCGCCGGAAGACAGGGCCGGTGGTGAGCGCGGCCGTGTCGATCCAGGCGCGGAGAGCGCGGACCGGGCAGGGCCGCGGCGCCTCGGCGTAGACGACCAACAGCTCCTGGCCGCGGCCTTGCTGGTCGGTCTGGAGCGCGCGATCCGGATCCGCAGGCCAGTGTGTGCCGACAACCGTCTAAGCCAACGACCGTTCGAGCGACGCCGCGGCTGTTCGGGCGAGTTCAGACCGGAAGCAGGTGAAAACGACTGGAACGCCCCCTCG
>JBEKRJ010000898.1:0-2597 GCA_049518835.1 Solirubrobacteraceae bacterium | reverse complement strand
AGCGGCACAAAGTCGACCACCCGCACTGAGCCCGGATTGACCGCTCCGGGCTACCCGGCCGCCCGGCTACCAGCCGCCGGGGCTGGCGCTGCCCGGGACTGGGGCGCCGGCGACGACCGAGGTTGACCAATCGATCACCGACGTCGGCCGGATGATGTGCTTGCTCATCCCCAGCTCGCTTGGCGACAGCCCGAGCGCGAGCCCGACGAGCTGGGGCAGGTGCAGGATCGGGAGCCCGAGGTCGCGCCCGGCGACCCTCGCGGCCGCGGGTTGCTGGAGGTCGAGGTTGAGGTGACACAGCGGGCAGGGGACGACCAGGCAGTCGGCGTCCGCGTCGATCGCGTCGCCGATGTGGCGGCCGGCCTGGGTCAGCGACGCCTGCTTGTTCATCGTGATCACCGGGAAGCCGCAGCACTTGTAGACGCCGGCGTAGTCGATCACGGTGCCGCCGAGCGCGTCGATCACGGCGTGCAGGTAGCGGTCGCGTGGCCAGTGCTCGTTGATCCCGAGGCGGTCGACCGGGCGCACGATGTAGCAGCCGTAGAACGGCCCGACGCGGAGGTCGGTCAGGGGCCGGCGGACCTTCTCGCGCAACTTGTCGAGGCCGATCTCCTCGACCAGCAGCCAGAGGAAGTTCTTGTTCGTGAACGGGTGGGCGGGATCCCGTTCGTAGCGCAGGCCCTCCTCGGCGAGGTTCGCGTTGATCTGGTCGCGGTATGGCGTGTTGGCGTCGAGGCGCTGCTGGCATTCGGACTGTGAGCCCTGGCAGGTCGAGCAGATGTTCATCATCAGCTCGCCGTCGGTTGCCTGCGCGAGCGCGAACGTGCGCGCGTTGAGCGTGTCCGCCAGCTCCTGGTTGTGCTCGGCGATCACGCCGGCGCCGCAACAAGCGGCGCGGTCAAGCTCGATCAGCTCGATCTCGAGCAGCGGCGCGACCTTCGCCATCGATCCGTGCAGCTCGGGCGTGAAGCCGCGGCTCACGCATCCAGGCCAGTATGCGACCTTCATGACTGCTCACCCCCGCGCTCGGGGTGCAGCGGCGTCGCGACGTCGGTGTGCGGCGCGTGATGGTAAGGATCGTCCTCGTAGCCGCTCACATACAGGTTGAGCTCGACGCGCTCGGAGCGCCCTTCGACCTGCTCGAAGATCCGCTTGACCTCCTTGGGCGCCTTGTGCGGGTGCAGCAGCGCGCTCGCCGGCGTCATCTTGCGCCGCGTGATTGCGGTCATCGCGGTCGGCAGCGAGCTGATCAGCTCCGGCACCGCGCGCGGATTGAACTTGCCGCCGTAGGAGTCGGGCAGCAGGTCGGCCTCGTGCAGCAGCCCGTTCTTGCGGATGTTCTTGACGAACGCGTGCTCGTGGCGATAGCCGTTGTTGTCGTCCTTGATGTCGTGGTCTGAGCCCGCCATCCGGCGCAGGCGCATGATCTGGTTCATCGGCTCGACGCCCTTCGGGCACGCGTCGACGCAGTTGAAGCAGTGCGTGCAGTCATAGATCCCGTGCGGGTCCTGCGAGAGGTCGTTGAGGCGCTCGTAGTGCTGGGCGTCGCGCGGGTCGCCGGCGAAGCGGTAGGCCTTCGCGAGCGCCGCGGGGCCGACGAACAGCGGGTCGACCTCCATCGCCAGGCAGTCCGACACGCACGCGCCGCACTGGATGCACGCCATCGTCTGGGTGACGTCGACCATGTTGTCGTGGGGCACGACGTACTCGCGCTCGGGGACCGGCTGCTTGTTGACCAGCCACGGCGTGACCCGCTGGATCTTGCGCCAGTGGACCGCGTCCATGTCGACGATCAGGTCCCTGATCACCGGCATGTTGCCCATCGGCTCGACCGTGATCACCGTTTCCCGCTGGCCGTCCGCGGACGCCATCAAGGCGTTCGCGTGACCGCGCCGGGCCGCTTCCTCGAGGTGGGTGTTACAGGCCAGGCCGGGCTTGCCGTTCATCCGTACTCCACAGGAGCCGCAGATCGCCTGCTGGCAGGAGCAGCGGATCCCGATCGATCCGTCACGCTCGTTGCGCACCTTGAGGATCGCGTCGAGCACCGAGGCGCGGTCTGAGAGCTCGACCGTGTGCTCGTCCCAACTGGGCGCGACGCCCGCCTGCGGGTCAGACCGGCGGATCCTCAGCGTGTACTCAGGCATGCGCTTTCAGTACTTCCTTTCCTCTGGCTGCCAGTGGGTGATCGTGACCGGCGAGTAGCTCACCCTCGGCGCGTCCGCGCCGTTGACCGAGATGTCGATGTGCTTGAGCCACTGGTCGTCCATGCGCTTCGGGAAGTCGGTGCGGAACTGGGCGCCGCGCGACTCCTTGCGCTCCTGCGCCGCGACGATGATCGCCTCGGCGACGTCGAGCATGTAGCCAAGCTCGATCGCGCCGATCACGTCCTGGTTGAAGACCGTGCCGCGGTCGTCGATCGCCGCCTTGGGCGCCTCCTCCTTGAGCCGGCGCACGACCTCGTGCGCCTGCTGGAGCCCGTCGGCGTCGCGGAACACGGCGACGTACTCGTTCATCGTCTCGCCGAGCTCGTCCTTGATCGCGGCCACGCGCCGGCGGCTCGGCTCGCGGTTGATGATCGCGGCGATGTAGCGCTCGGT
>JBEKRJ010000897.1:0-2598 GCA_049518835.1 Solirubrobacteraceae bacterium | reverse complement strand
GACGCACGCGACTGTGCTCGATCGCGCAACCGGGCAGGTGTCCGCCTGCAAGCTGCACGGTTTGCCAGAAGCGGCTGTAGTGCCGTTCCTGAGCCGTCTGGGCCCCTCGGTACTGGAGGTCTGCGGGGGCCGGGCCGACTGATTTTGGGCTGGCTCGGGAGGCCGGGCGGCGGGCCTGGATGTGCGGGTGATCGCACCCGGTTCGATCCCCAAGGCGCCTGGGGACAAGGTCAAGACCGACAAGCGCGACTCGCTGCGGCTGCTGGCCGCCGGCGAGCTCAGGTTCGTGTTTGTCCCGACCGTGGCCGACGAGCACTTCCGCGATCTGGTGCGCGCGATTGAGGATCTACGAGGCGAGCTGATGCGCGCCCGTCATCGCCTCTCGAAGCTGCTGTTGCGCAACGGCCATCGCTATCAGGACGGCAAGGCGTGGACGCTCAAGCAGGCGGCCTGGTTGCGGTCAGTTCACTTCGAGGACCCGTGCGCCGTGTCGGCTCGTGACGAGCTTCAGCACTTCGAGGACCGGCGCGACAGCGACGCGGTCCGTGTCGCCGCCTATGCGGTCTGCGCGTCGGGGAGCCGCCGGCTTTGCGCTGGCGGATGTCGACTGGACCGGGTCGGCTCTCACCATCAGCCGGTTGCTCTCCTCCGGCGTCGAGGGGACGACCAAGACGGGACGCGTCCGGCGGATCCCGATGGCCGATCAGGCCGCGGCCGGACTCGACCGGTTGTCACGCCGCGGGGATTTCATCTCCCTCGACGACTACGTCTTCTGCAACGCCCTGGGCCCGCCGCTGGACGGCTCGGCCCTGCGCCGCCGCTACAAGCGGGCCCGCGACGCCGCCTGGTTGCGCCCGCTCCGCTGGCACGACCTTCGCCATACGTTCGGACGGTGCTCGTCGCCGGCGGCGTCGACCTCGTGAGCATCAAGGACGCGATGGGACATTCCCAGCTGGCGACCACGAGCCGGTACCTCCACGCCCGGCCGGCGACCGAGCGCGCAGCCGCGTTCACCGCCGCGTTGGAAGCAGCGCCAACACGGCGTCGTATCCCCGACGCCGAGACAGCCTCGAGGAGCCAGCCGAGCCGCAGCGAGACCCGGGGCTGCATGCGTGACGTGAGGTCAAATCTGCTTGCGCTGGCATCTGGCGTCCGCTCGTACCTGTTTTCGGCGCCCGGACCTCGGATCGATGCGTTCCAGTCGACGGTCAGTCGGGGGCGGCGACGTTGACGTCGTCGAGGATCTCTTGGATGAGCACCCGGGTTTGCTGCGAGACGTCCTCGGGGTCGCCGACGAGTTCCTCAGCCCGGCCCGCCATCGCCGGGATGAGCGACTCGTGCGTCTCGGCGAACTCGCCGAGCACCTCAGCGCCCGGTCGGTCACCGGCCCCGCGACATCGTCACGCAGAAGAAGGCGCAGGTCAGCGACGACCTCACCGGGCGTCGACGCGCGCAGCAAGCGGTGGAGGTCATGAGCATCTTTGTCGAGCAGACGGTCCGCCGCTGTAGTTGCGCGCTCGCCGATCTTGTAGGCCTTCGCGACGAGCAGGGCCGCAGGATTGGCCACCCGCATTGTGACCGCCAGCAAGTCGCGATCAGGCTCGAGCGAAGTCATCGTCATCTGCCGATGAGTTATTGCCGCGGCCTCGAGACCGGGCACAACGCGTGCAGCGTGCTTGGAGTGCGGTGGAATCCGAGCGCCACGACGACCGCCGCCGGCGTGGAGTCCTTCGTGCACGAGCAACTCGACGGGCGGGTCGAGCGCCCTTCCTGACGACGCCTCGCCGGGCTGCTGGACCGAGCGATCGTGGCTGAACCCCGAGGCTGTCATCGCGTCATCCGACGTCGGGTCAGACGCCAGGCGACTTGGGATCAATGCAATGTCGCTGTCCTTCGTCGTCGTCGCGATTGCGACGTCCGTGTCACCCGGATTGCGACGTCCGTGTCACCCGTGTACAAGTAGATCGCCTGGGCACCAACCAGCACGAGGGCGTCCCGATGAGCCTCCAGTGCCTCCAGCGCATCGAGCAGCACTCGCCGGGCGGCGACGGTGATCGGCGAATAGCTCACCGCCCTCTCCACTCTCGTTCGTTGGCTTTCATCCAATCGACCAGCGCCTTTCCCTCTTCGGGATTCCGGCCAGGTCCCGCCAGCAGGTCGACGGCAACCTGTGAGGGCGCGGCAAGCCAAAGCCGATCGTGCGCAACAATCCGCTCGAACACATAGTCGTCGTCAGGCTCGAGAAGGATTACGTTCGGTCGACTTGGTGGCTCTCGTAGGCCCAGATGCGACACCAGGCTCTCGACATCTGTCGAATAGACCAGCGCGAGCCGCGCCTCGGCGAACGGCGCCCACCGAGCGGCGGCCATCGAACCGCTGATAACCGGTGCACGGCTTCGTCGCGCCCACCGACCACGGCTGGTATCAGTTCCTCCACGCACGGCCGGAGATCACCGAGGTCAACTTCTGGCGACCTGCCGGTGTTCTTCTCTCCGGACGAGTGGATCGCGGCGCCGAGCGACTGGTCGCGCAACATCGTGTCCGGTCGCACGGAGGACCTGTCGCGCGGCGACGGACTCCGGATGTGGATGGACTGCC
>JBEKRJ010000896.1:0-2598 GCA_049518835.1 Solirubrobacteraceae bacterium | reverse complement strand
GGGAGCGCTGGACCTATGAGGAGTTGGGTCGCGAGGTGGGGATGTCAAGTTCCCAAGCGCACCTGATCTTGTCGCGGGTGGCGATCAAGCCGCACCTGACTGACTACTGGATTATGAGTGACTTCTCGCGGGAGGATTTCCAGGAGCGGATGAGCGAGGTCTGCGGGCTGTATGTTGACCCGCCGGAGAATGTGCTGGTCGTCTCGATCGACGAGAAGACCGGGATCCAGGCCAAGTCGCCGACCAAGCCCGATACGCTGCCCGCGCCGGGCAAGCCGGCGCGGCGCGAGCATGAGTATGAGCGCAACGGCACCCAGTGCCTGTTCGCGTGTCTAAACGTGAAGGAAGGTGGCGTGCTGGCAACGCCGTCTAAGACCCGGAATCGGTTTGACCTGATCCGCTTCTTGGACATTCTCGAGGAGGAGATCCCGGTTGTGGAGGGACAGGAAATCGTTGCTGTCAGTGACAACCTTTCCACCCGCGGCACCGAGGCTGTGCAGCGGTGGCTCACCGACCATCCGCGGTGGCGCTTTCAGTTCACCCCCACGCACGCGTCATGGCTGCACCAGATCGAGATCTTCTTCTCGATCCTGTGGCGGCGACTGCTCAAGAACGGCATCTTCGCGTCCGGGCAGGATCTCGCGGAGCAGATCCTCGCGTTCGTCGAGACCTACAACCAGACCGCCAAGCCATTCAAGTGGACCTACACCGGCAAGGTGCTAGAAGCATGAATCAACGGAATTCTAGGACGAACCACTAGTAGCGCTCCGTTAGGTTGGTGAACCCCGTAGATGGTGGTCGGGCGCCAGTTCGCTGCGGCACGGGGAGCCATGTCCCGTGCCGGCAGACGCTCGACCCTGCAGCGGATCTTCGTGAGTCCCACGAGGTCCTCAGCGCCGCTGGACCGGAAACGATCACCGGTCCAGACGGGCCCCGCGCGCGGCGGGAAACGAGCCATCTGTCGTGGTAGGGCGCGGCCGGGGTCCGGCGCGCGTGCTTGGCGCCGGCTCACGTGCCCGTCGCGACGCCGACGCGCGCGTCGCGGCTGGAACAACGTTACAGCCGGTGATCTGACCGTCTCGGGTGTCACGTTGTGGTCGTCTGCGGGACACAACGTGACGTGCCCGGGCGCGACTTTGCCGGTATGTCACGTTTGGCGACCGGCGGGCGTCGCTTCGCCGCTGCTCGCCGACCGCGAGCGGATCCTCGGCCCCGATTACCCCAAGACACTGAACACCCGCGACAACCTCGCCGGCGCCTACCGTGCGGCGGGGCGGACGATGAGGCGGCCGCGGTGCTCGAGGGCCGTGGCGAGGGCGGTGCGCGATAACGGGGCCCTTATGGGCACCGGGCCGGTGGCGTGGCCGCCGACGGCCGGGTTGATGACGTCGGGGAGCTGGGCGGATGCGACTTGTCCGCGGCAGCGCAGCTCGGGCCCAGTTTTGGGCGAGCGCTTTGTCGCCGAAGCGGTTGCGCCTCCCCGGGACGTTCCAGAAACCAAAGCGATAGTCAGCATGCGCGCGCTTTCCGCGCTATACGCTCAGCGACAAATCGCGCTCGCGCTGATGGCCGACGCTCGACCACACTCGCCAGCCAGCGGCAGCCCGCCTTCGAAGTGGCTCAGCAGGCATGCGCCCGACCTCGGAACGTGAAGGAGGCCCTGCCGCCATGAACATCACCAACCGCATCCGCGCGAGCGCCCCTCCGGGCCCGGTGATGATCCGACGCCGACCGCGCAACGGACGCGGTCGCCTATCAGCCTGTGTTGCGATTGGGATCGCGTTGCTGAGTGTGAGCGCTGGGCCGCTTGCGGGCTGCGGCGGCGACGCACAACATGCGAGCTCGCCGAGCAAAGTGATGTCGGGGGCGCTCGCCTACGCCAACTGCATGCGATCGCACGGAGTGCCCGACTTCCCGGACCCCAACGGCCAAGGCGAGTTCCAGCTCCATACGATATTCGAGAATGGGAATGCGACTCAGGGTGAGGATCTGGTTCCGAGCTCGCCGGCGTTCCAGGCCGCCGAACGGGCCTGCGGATCGTTCGGCTCCGCTGGACGGCAGGTAACGAAAACGCAAGAGGACCAGGCGTTCCAGCAGGCGCTGAAAGCCGCCGCATGTATGCGGGCAAACGGTGTCCCGAACTATCCCGATCCTAAGCTCATTGACGGATCGATTGACCAGGAGTTCAACGGCAGGTTTAACCCGGACTCACCTGCGTTCCAGCAGGCGGCCAGGAAGTGCGCTAAGCCGGGCGTGGTGCTTTCTGGGACACTTCCGCCGGGGTGATGAGCACTACCACCATCCTGAACCCGTGCGCCGTTCACACCTCGACTGGTAGCTCCGCATCGCGCGGAAACCGCGCAAATCACCGACCCCTTTGACTCTCGCGCGTCCCTCTGAGCCGGCTTGCGCTTCGGCGACAACGTATCAGGGCGATCCCGGTCGACGTGCCGGATCGTCGAGTGTCCACACGGGCTCGCCGCGTCGGCTCGTCATCCTGGACAGCCTGCCGCTGGCTGTGACGCCGACTGCTGACCCTGAGGGGCAGCGGGAGGGCTCGCTGGCGGACTTGGAGCATTATGTGGGGCGAGATGGACG
>JBEKRJ010000895.1:0-2605 GCA_049518835.1 Solirubrobacteraceae bacterium | reverse complement strand
CGAGGGGGTCGATCGAGCCGACGTCGCCGGTGCGCAGCCAGCCGTCCTGGAACTTCTCCGGGGCCGGGTCCCGGTAGTAGGACGCGGTCACCCACGGCCCGCGCACCTCGAGCTCGCCCACCGCCTCGCCATCGCGCGGCAGGACCTCCCCCGCGTCGTCGACGATCCGCGCCTGCACGCCCGCGATCGGCCGGCCCGCGGTCGCGCGGTAGTCCAGGCCGCGCTGCGCGGCGACCGTCTTGGGCGCGAACGCCAGCGACGCGACCGGGCTGGTCTCGGTCATCCCCCACCCCTGGACCATGCGCACGCCGAACCGCTGGTCATATGCCTCGATCAGCGTCCGCGGCACGGCGGCACCGCCGCACATCACGGCCCGCAATGAGGACAGCTGCTCGCGGTGCGCGCCGCCGGCGAGCACGTCGTGCCACACCGTCGGCACCGCGGCGGCGAGCGTCGCCCGCTCGGAGGCGATCAGCCGCACGATCCCCGCTGCCTGCGCGAAGCGGCTCGGCAGCAGCAGGTCGGCGCCCACCATCCAGCCCCCGTACGGCAGCCCCCAGGCGTTCGCATGAAACATCGGCACCACCGGCAGGACCCGGTCGCGCTCGTTGAGCGCCAGGCACTCGCCCGAGCACACCCCGAGCGAATGCAGGAAGCTCGAGCGGTGACTGTAGACGACGCCCTTGGGATTCCCGGTCGTGCCGCTCGTGTAGCACATCGCGGCGCCGTCGCGCTCGTCGACCGCCGGCCACCGGTAGCCCGGCTGCTCGCCCGCCAGCAGCTGCTCGTACTCGATCGGCGCGCGTAGCTGCGAGCGATCGCCCTCGCCGAACACGACCACGTGCCGCGGCGACGAGACGCGCTCGAGCACCGGCGCCAGCGTCGGCGCAAGGCTCGCGTCGAGCAGGATCACGCTGTCCTGCGCGTGCTCGATGATGTACTCGAGCTGCTCGGGGAACAGGCGGATGTTGAGCGTGTGCAGGACGGCCCCCATGCACGGGACCGCGAAGTAGGCCTCCTGGTGCTCCTGAGCGTTCCACGCGAACGTTGCAACCCGGTCGCCTTCGCGCACGCCCAGGCGCCGCAGGCCGGCCGCCAGCCGCTCGACGCGCTCCGACAGGGCCGCGAACGTGACCCGCCGCGCCCCGTCGGCCTGTGCCGTCACAACCTCGCTGTCGGGGTAGGTCAGCCGGCCGTGGTCGAAGATCTGACCGATCGTCAGCGGGAAGTCGGGCATCGTCGAGAGCATCGTCAGCTCCCGGCGACCTGCGTCTCGCGTCCCGCCCAGAACGGGTCGCGCAACTCGCGCTTGAGGATCTTCCCGGCCGCTGACTTGGGCAGCGACAGCTCGCGCAGCTCGATTCCCTTGGGGACCTTGAAGCCGGCGATCCGCTGCTTGCAGTGCGCGATCAGCTCCTCCTTCGTGACCGCCGGCGTTCTCGGGACGACGACCGCGTACACCGCCTCGCCCCAGCGTTCGTCCGGAATCCCGAACACCGACGCCTCCAGCACCCGGGGATGGTCATACAGGGCGCTTTCGACCTCGGCGCAGTAGACGTTCTCGCCGCCGGTGACGATCATGTCCTTCGCGCGATCGACGAGGAAGATGTGCGAATGGCTGTCGCGGTACCCGAGATCGCCACTCCAGTACCACCCGTCGCGCAGCACTTTGTCGGTCTCCTCGGGGTTCTCCCAGTAGGCGAGCATCACGCTCGGGCTGCGGACGGCGAGCTCGCCGACCTCGCCGGGCGGGGTGTCGCGGCCGTCGGCGTCGAAGATCCGCACGTCGACGCCCACCGCCGGCTGACCGCAGGACCCGCACTCGGGCGCGTCGAGCAGCCGCTCCTCGTGGCGCAGCAGCGTCGTGATCGGGGTCGTCTCGGTGGTGCCGTAGACGTGCAGCAGCTCGGCGCCGGGAAACGCGCGGTGCGCGCGCCTGAGCGTCTCGAGCGCGATTGGTGCTGCGCCGTGGCTCAGGTAGCGCATCGAGCTGACGTCGCGCGGCGCTGAGAGCTGCTCCTCGCTCGCGGCCGCGAGCATCGTCGGCACCATCAGCGTGTGCGTGACGCGCTCGTGCTCAATCGCGTCAAGCGCCAGATCCGGCTTGAACGCCGGCAGGAGCACGTGCGTGCCACCGTGCCAGACCGTCGCCAGCACGGCGAGGATGCCGCCGGTGTGAAACATCGGCGAGCAGATCAGCCAGCTCGTGTCGGGGCCGAACGGCCACGTCGACATGAAGTTCTGCGCGCTGGACAGCAGCCCGCGATGGCTGTGCATCGCGCCTTTCGCGGCCGCCGTCGTGCCGCTCGTGTAGAACAACGCCGCGAGGTCGCGCTCCTCGACGCCGGTGCCGAGCTCGACCTCGGCACCGCTGGCGATCAGCTGCTCGTATCCGTCCGGGAGCGTGAGTACGTGCTCGACGTCGGGCTGCTCGCCGGCGAAGGTCTGGTCGGTGAACAGGACACGTGGGCGCGAGTCCTCGACGATCGCGAGCACCTCCGGTTCGGCGAGGCGCGCGTTGATCGGCACGAGCACCAGCCCGGCCGCCGGGACGGCGAGGAACAGCTCGAGGTAGCGCTCGGAGTTGAGCGCGTTGACCGCTACG
>JBEKRJ010000894.1:0-2606 GCA_049518835.1 Solirubrobacteraceae bacterium | reverse complement strand
GCCGGCGGAGGATCACCAACTGGCCGGCACGTGAGGGACTGTTGACCCTGACCCCGCAACTCTCATCAGGAGATTCCTCGGTCACCGAGCGACCGCGGTTCGATTCATCGGGTCGGCGGCTGTTTGGTCGCGAGGCGGAGATTGCGGTCCTCGATCAGGTTGTCGCGCGGATTCCGGAGAGAGGTGGGGTTCTCGTTCTCCGGGGCGATGCTGGGATCGGGAAGACGGCGTTGTTGGCGGTGGCGTCGGCTGAGGCGAGTTCCCGCGGCGTCTCGGTGTTGCGAGCCGTTGGCGCGCAGTCTGAGATCGGGATGGCGTTTGCGGGACTGCATCAGCTTCTGCTGCCGGTTTTGGGCGGGCTGGATCATTTGCCGGCCCCACAGCGCGACGCGCTCGCGGCCGCGTTCGGGACGGTTGACGTGCCGGTGCCTGACCCGTTCCTGATTGCGCTTGGCGCGCTCAACCTGCTGGCGGAGGCTGCCGAGCAAGTCCCGCGACTACTCGTCGTCGACCAGGCGCAATGGCTTGACCCGCCGACCGCGAGCGCGCTTGCGTTTGTCGCGCGGCGCGTGGAGGCGGAGCCGATCGCCGTTCTGTTCGCGCTGCGCAGCGGGGTGGCGAACGCGATCGATGCTGCTGGATTGCCTGAGCTTAGCCTCTGTGGCCTTGACGATGAGGCCGCTGGCGAGCTGCTTGATGAGCAGGGTGAGTCGCTCCCGTGGCGTCTTCGGCAGCGTGTGCTCGCGATTGCGGCCGGCAACCCGCTGGCGTTGTTGGAGCTACCCGGGACGGTCCGGCTCGATGACGCTCGAGCTGACTGCGTCGATCCCCCGTCGGCGTCGTTGACGTCAACGCTGGAGAGAGCCTTCGCCGGGCAGGAGGCTGGCTTGCCGTCCGCTACGCGTGACGTCATGCTGTTGGCTGCCGCGGACGAGCGTGCCGCAGCCACGGAGGTCCTCGCCGCTGCATCCCTGATGGGCCACGCCGAGGTTGGCGTTGACGCTGTGGGTCCGGCAGAGGCCGCCGCCCTGGCGGCCATCGTCGACGGAGCGATCTCATTTCGCCATCCGCTCGTCGGTTCGGCCGTCTACCACTCCGCGAGCGCTGCGCGTCGCCGCGAGGCCCACGCGTCGCTTGCGGTCGTGCTGGCCGATCCCGACCGTCGGTTGTGGCACAGAGCAGCGTCGATGACCGGTCCCGACGAATCGGTGGCGGCTGAAGTTGAGGCACTGTCGGATCGGCTTGCTCGCCGCGGCGCGGTTAGCATCGCGGCAGTTGCGGCGAGACGCGCGGCCGCTCTGACCGTCGATCGCGCTCGGCGGTGCTCTCGGCTGCTCAGAGCAGCTGAGCTCGCGTTCGAGATGGGCGAGTCGGATCTGCTGCAGCGCCTCGTGCTCGAGGCCGAGCAGTTGAGTCCGAACGGCGAGCAGCGCGCCCGGCTGACGTGGTTGCGCAACACCTTTGCCGCGGTCGCGCCCGGCGATCCGAACCAAATGCTGTCGCTGATCGACGCGGCTGATGTTGCGGCCAACGCCGGCAACAGCGACCTTGCGCTCCACCTCCTGTTCGGCGCTGGCTTGCGATGCTGGCGATCGGATCTTGGCGACGCCGCACGCGACCGCTTGGCAGCAGCGGTCGAGCAGTTGCCCGTGTTCCCAACGGACCCGCGTCGCGTCGCGATCCTGGCGATCGCCGGGCCGGTGCGGTGGGGGTCGGTTGTCGCTGAGCGTCTGAGAGCGATCGGAGCGCCGGATGAGCTGGCCGGCGATGCGGCGTACCTCGCTGGGATGGCCGCTCGTGCGATCGGCGACCATGATGCTGCCGCCAGGTTCCTCGGGAGCGCGGCCTTACAGTTGCGTGCGCAGGGCAGATTGGGGGTTCTTGCGTCGGTGCTGGTGATGCGTGGGTGGGTTGCGATCGCGCAGAGTGATTGGAGTGCCGCGGAGGTTCTGGGCGAGGAGGCGGGGCGACTGTCGCAAGATATTCAGCAGACCTGGTGGCACACGGGTTCGCTGATCCTCCGCGCGGTGCGTCGCGGCGCTTGCACGTGGGATCACGCTGTTGGGCGCGGGCCGGCCCGCGGACGCGCTCGAGCATCTGGTCCGGGTGTTTGACCGTAGCGATCCCGCGTATCACGAGGCGGCCCGGTTCATGGCCATTACGTACCTCGTGGACGCTGCGTCACAGAGCGGAGAAGCCAGTGCAGCGACTGCAATCCTTGCCGAGCTCGAGCGCCTTGCTCAACTTACGCCGTCACCGACCCTGCGCGCCGGCCTCGTTTACGCCCGTCCGATTCTGGCTGAGGACGATGCGGCCGAGGGATTGTTCGACGCGGCACTGCGTGGCGATCTGAGGCGCCACCCGTTCGATCACGCGAGGCTGCAGCTCGCCTATGGAGCGTGGCTGCGGCGTCAGCGCAGAGTGCTGGAGTCGCGTGCGCCACTGCGGGCCGCTCGAGAGGTGTTCGACGCGCTCGGATGCGTCCCGTGGGGAGATCGTGCGCGACATGAGCTGCGCGCGTCCGGCGAGCAAAGCCGGCAGCGAATCCCCGCCGCGCGCGACCAGCTGACACCCCAGGAGCTTCAGATCGCTCAGATGGCGGCGAC
>JBEKRJ010000893.1:0-2608 GCA_049518835.1 Solirubrobacteraceae bacterium | reverse complement strand
TGGTCGGCGTTGGTGGCATGGGCCGAGTCTATGGCGCCACCGCCGCTGACGGCACGCGGGTCGCGCTGAAGGTCGTCAAAAGCGACCTCGCGCGCGACGAGCAGTTTCGGCGCCGCTTCGCCAGGGAGGCCAGGATCGCGCGCAGCATCTCAAACCCGCACGTGGTCGGCCTGCTGGACACCGGTGAGCACGAGGGCATCCCGTATCTCGCCGAGCAGTTCATCGAGGGTGTCTCGCTGGAGGAGAAGCTCAAGCAGGAAGGGCCCCTCGACGTGCCGACGACCGTGCGGATCTGCGCCGAGGTCGGCGAGGGGCTGCGAGCGCTGTCGGAGGCAGGGATGATCCACCGCGACATCAAGCCCGGCAACATCCTGATCGACGGCGGCGGCAAGTCCTACATCGCCGATTTCGGGCTCGCCAAGGACACGCAGGGGAGTGTGCTGACCAAGCCCGGGCAGGCGCTCGGCTCGCTCGACTACATGGCGCCCGAGCAGATCCGCGGTGAGGAGGTGACCGCCGCCACCGATGTCTACGCGCTCGGCTGCGTGATGTTCGAGTGCGTGCAGGGACGCCCGCCGTTCGCCGATCGCCAGGGGCTGCGCGTGCTGTGGGCGCACCTCCAGGACGAGCCGGCGGACCCGGGCGCGGGACGCCCCGACACGCCGCCGCAGTTCACGCAGGCGCTCAAGTCGGCGCTGCACAAGGATCCGGCGCAGCGTCCGGCGTCGGGCGTGATCTACGCCGCCGCGCTGTCGCAGGCCGCGGGCATCCGGGCCACTTGCGCAGCGCGCTGACCCGGCGCGGATGCTCGACTGCACCTACCGCGTCCAGGTTCCCCACCGCAGCGGACAGCTCGCGCTGGTGATGGCGGCGATCGCAGACGGCAACGGGCTGATCGGCGACATCGTCACGGTGACCGTCGGCCGCGACCATTCGATCCGCGAGATCACGGTCGAGGTTCGCGACAACGACCAGGCCGAGGAGATCGCGACGCTGGTCGGCGCGATCGACGGCGTGCGCGTGCTCTGGCACCAGGACCGGGCGATGCTGCGCCATGAGGGCGGCAAGCTCGTGATCGACGCGATCCATCCGATTCGCACCGTTCAGGAAATGCGCGACGTGTACACCCCCGGCGTCGCCCGCGTGTGCCGCGCGATCGCCGACCAGCCACATCTCGCCAGCCGCTACACGATGATCTCGCGCACCGTCGCGATCTGCACCAACGGCACCCGCGTGCTCGGGCTGGGCAACATCGGCCCGGTGGCGTCGATGCCAGTGATGGAGGGCAAGGCGGTCTTCTACCGGCAGTTCGCCGGCCTGTCGGCGATGCCGGTCCTGATCGACGCGACCGACGTCGAGACGTTCGTCGACACGGTGATCCGGATCGCGCCGACGTTCGGAGCGATTCACCTCGAGGACATCTCGGCGCCGGAGTGCTTCGAGATCGAGCGGCGGCTGATCATGTCGCTGCGCCAGCCGGTGATGCACGACGATGTCCACGGCACCGCGGTCGTCGGCCTGGCGGCGGCGATCGTCGCCTGCCGCCACGCCGGGATCGACCTGCGCGCCGCGACCGTCGGGCAGCTGGGGCTCGGCGCCGCCGGCTACGGGATCGCCTCGCTGATGGTCGAAGCGGGCGCCAAGCGCGTGCTCGCGTTCGACCCCCAGGAGGCCTCGCATCAACGTGCGCGCGAGAGCGGGATCGAGCTCGCCGACATGGACACCGTCGTGCGCGAAGCCGATGTGCTGGTCGCAACGACCGGCCTTCCCGGTCTGATCGCGCCGGAGATGGTGCGCCCGGGACAGGTGATCCTCGCGCTCACCAACCCCGACCCCGAGATCGCACCCGGGGTGGCCGAGGCGGCGGGCGCGGCGTTTGCCGCCGATGGACGGTCGGTCAACAACGTGCTCGGCTATCCGGGGATCTTCCGCGGCGCGCTGGCCGCCGGCGCCCGCATGATCTCGCTCGAGATGAAGCTCGCCGCCGCCCGCGCGATCGCCGAGCTGGCGAAGGGCGACGAGCTGGTGCCCGACCCGCTCGATCACAAGGTCCACGACGCGGTCGCGCGCGCCGTGCGCGAAGCGGCTGACCGCAGCGGCGTCTCGCGCCCCGAGATCGCGATCGTCCGCTCGCTGAAGGCGCCGCGGCAGTGAGGGCGCTGAGGCGATTTTGATCGGCGTCGCCTCACCGGCGATACAGTGCGCCACCGGCGCTCGGCCTGCGAGGTAGAGCCCCCAATTTCGCTAGTGCCCGCCCTCGCCGGCGTAGCGCATGTGGTGCTGGCGAACGATCAGCGCCGCCGTGATCGCGCCGAACGCGGCGATGGCGCCGGCGAGCACGAAGATGTGCTCGAGCCCGCCCGCGTAGGCGATGTGGGCGACGGTGTGGAGCCCCGGTCGAAACGCGGGCGGGGAGTTGGCGACGAGCGTGGGTGTCTGGCCGGCGGAGATCGCGTTGCCGGCGGTCTTCGAGATCCCCGCCAGCGGTGTGCTCGCCAGCTGGTCGTGGACCGACACCGTCACGTGATGCTGAAGGATCGTGCCGAGCACCGCGATCCCGGCCGTGGTGCCGGCCTCGCGTGCGGTGCTGTTCATGCCCGACGCCATT
>JBEKRJ010000892.1:0-2609 GCA_049518835.1 Solirubrobacteraceae bacterium | reverse complement strand
GGTGATGACAGCAAGCTTCGCAAACGCCTGAATGACGAGCGGTTGGAATATGTGCTGTCGATCTCGCCGCAGACGAGCGTGTTCGAAGCTGATACGCGGTTTGAGGTGGCGCCGGCCAAGCCCGGGCGCGACCGGCCGCCGAGCGTCGCCAAGCCTGACCGCGAGCACACGCAGGTCAAGGCGCTCGCCGCCGGGCTGCCCACCGAGGCGTGGGAGACGGTCACCTATCGCGATCGCGACGAGCAGGAGATCCAGTCCAGGTTTGCGTTCGTGCGCGTGATCGCCGCACGACCGGTCACCGAGCAGCGGTTGGCGCCGCGCGAGGAATGGCTGATCATCGAGTGGCCCGAAGGCACCGATGAGCCCAGCGACTACTGGCTATCGAACCTACCAGCCGAGAGCACACACGAGCGGCTCGCGCGGCTGGCGCGATTACGGTGGATGATCGAGCTTGACTACAAACAGCTCAAGGGCGACCTCGGGCTAGACCACTACGAACGCCGCAGCTACCTTGGCTTTCGTCATCACTGCGCGCTGGTGATCGCCGCGCACGGGTTCATGACCCTGGAGCGGCAGCACCCAAATCACCAGCGGCCGGCCTGACCCTTCCCCAGGCAGTCCTACTGCTCCAGCCGCTCCTGCGCTGCTGGACCGGCCGCTGCTCCACCTGCCAACAGACGATCGACCTCGCCCAACTCCCGATGCGCCGGCCCCAGCGCGAGTGACGAGCTACCAAAGCACTACTAAGCGGTGCCCGGCGGCTGCGGTGCCGATCCTCGATCGCAGGCTAAAGATCGACAATCAGCGCCCGGTTGTCAGCGCCGAGCTGCGCCTGCGCGCGTCCAGGGCGCGCACTACTGAGTCTAGATCAGCTGAGCGGCTGTGTTGTCGGCCCAGAGCAGCGATTCGCTGTACAGGCCTGTGATGGCGGCGAGCAGGGGCGGGAGATCGTCGGCATTCTCGCGTTCGCCGTGTTCGTAGGCGATCGTGGCCGCCAGCAGCCGTCCCTCTGGGCCGGCGTGGTGCACGAGGGCGCCGACGAGGCGGTCGTCGATGGGGAGGTTGGCGAGAAGTTCGTTCATCGGCTGGTCGATCAGCGCGGGCAGCACCGAGAGCAGCCCCGCGGTGAACGCGACATCGGCATAGGCGCGGGCATCCTGGCGAGCGAGCAGCTCGCAGGTGCGTGCGCGGTGCAAGCCCAGACCGAGGAGGTGACGGGCGGTACTCGAGGAGGTGTCGCTGAGGCGCGCGAGTAGCAGCATCAGCGCCCAACGGCGCACAGCTAGGGCGCCAAGCCGGGCAAGAGCGTCGCGGACGGAGCGCGCGCGGGCCCGGCGGGCGTACAACGCGCAGTCCGCGAGCCGCAAGAACCGGTGGGCCAGCCCGGGGTCCTGAGAGATGATCTGCTCGAGTTCCTCGAACGCCCTCGGCCCGGTGGCTCTGAGCACGCCCGCGAGACTGGCCATGCGCGCCGTGGGCGTGCGACGTGCGGCGAGGCCGGTGGGCTGAGCGAGAAACTCGCCCTGGAAGGCGTCGAACCCGAGGCGACGACATTCTTCGTACTCGCCGTGGGTTCCCACGTGGTCGGCGATCAGCGTCACCGCGCGGGCGCGCAGCTCGTCGCGGCGGGCCAGCAGCCGGTTGAGGTCCAGCGTCCCGAAATCGAAATCGACTTTGACCGTGGTGGTCAACGCGAGCAACGTCTCAGCCCCAGGCTCTAGCGCCCAGCCGCCTACTCCGACCCCGAACCCGCCTTCGACCACGCGGTGGACTGAAGCGAGCAGCAGCTCGTCGACGGGCTGCTTGGGGAGTTGCAGCACGACCTGCTCGGCGGGTAGCCGCAGCTCGCGCGCGAGCGCGACGAGGTCACGAGTGGCGGTGATATAGGCGCGGTGATCGCCGACCACGCGGCGGAGGCCTACCTCGGCGCAGGTTGCGGCGATCAGCCCCGCCGCAGTGGCGTCGGTGGGCGCTGCCGCGCGGGAGGCGATCAGCAGCTCGTATCCCGCCAGCCGCTCATGGCCGTCGAAGATCGGCTGGCGGCGCACCAACGCGCAGCCGGCCGTCGCCTCGGCCTGCTCCTTTTCCACGAACGCATTGGCCATAACCCCTGCATCGGCGTGCATCGCCCTGCGGTCAAGCGCGATCCCGCGCGACGGACATCAGAACAGTCGCTCGCGCAAACGCCACGCGCTGATCGACGAGGTGGAGCGGCACGTCCGCCTTGACCTGGGCACCCACTTGCGCAATGCGTCCGGGTCGATGCGTAGGACGACCCCCGCGCAATCCGAGCTGGCCCTCTCACCAGCTGACGAGGAAGGTGCAGCTGTCAGCACCTTCCTTCCGGCACGGCTTTCTGTCATCGTGGACCACGCGAACGGATGTATGCGGGGGCTTGAATCGGTCTGCCGTCCCAGTGATCACGCCACGATCGAAGTCACACGGATACGGGTTACGGCACACGAGGACTGCCGACCTGTCATTGCTTTGGGGGGCTCTCCTGGCATCGATGTGGTCAGTGTGAGGCGATGCCGAGTCCGTGTAGTTCGTGTGGTAGGTGAAGGGTGATCGGTCCGCAGGTGAGCATGATGAGTGCGAGTGCGGCTTCG
>JBEKRJ010000891.1:0-2611 GCA_049518835.1 Solirubrobacteraceae bacterium | reverse complement strand
TGGCCCTGCGGCCAGGACTCTCACCCCAAGCCCGGATGCCACCGACGGCGCATTGCGCCACGAGGCGCGGAGCGTGGGTTACTGGTTTTGACTGCGGGGGCCTGGTTCTTTCCGTGGTAGGCGTTATCCCGCCGGCCCGGTGGACGCGTCTCGACCCGGTTGACCGCGCGGGGTTCTGGCCCTCCTTGCGTTCGGACCCGACAGAGGGTGTAATGGGAAGGTCCGAAGACGATGACGCGGACGGAACACGCTGTCGGTGCGCGTATGCGGCGTTGGGCGAGCTCAACGTGGTTAGGTCACGTGTGACGTGCGCCTCCCTCTCCGGGTGGCGCCGGCGAGACGCGCAGTTGCGTGGCGCGACGTTCACGCGCTAAAGGATCACAACTAAACCACTGGCGGTATCGCGAGGTACCGAACGCCCGAAGCCACTGGGCTCTGGGACTTTCGAAACTGTCAGACAACGTGATCGCGTGATGACCCAGTTAGCGATGCAAGCCAGGGATCGGGCGCAACTCGGACCAGGCGGGCCGCGCGACGGCACGCCCTTCGATCTCGGTGAGGATGAGGAGATGCTTTGATGACTAGCACAACTGACAGGACTGTTGACAAAGGCCAGCTGGGGATGGACCGCGAGAGTCAGGAGGGGGGCGCTAGCCGGCGCGTCCGTCGTGTCGATCGGCTGCCGCCGCAGACGTCGCTGTTGGTTGGGGTGCACTCGGGCGGGGCGTTGACGATGGACGCCTGGACGCTGGTCGCGGAGTGGTATCGACGCTTCGGGGATGAGCGGATTCTGCACGGCATCGCGCACGACGTGTTGATGGCAGCCCCGGGGTTGGGGCACTACTTCCGCGCTACCGGGGCGCCTCGCGCGAGGCGGTAGGTGGTGCTCTGGCTGCGGGTCACGACGTGATCGTGTGGCCGGGAGGCGAGCAGGATTCGATGCGCAATTGGCGCAAGCGTGATCAGGCGGTGCTCGCGGGGCGCCACGGGTTCGTGCGCCAGGTGATCCGCTCGGGGGTGCCGATCGTGCCGGTCGCGACGGTCGGCGGTCACGACACCGTGTTCGTGCTCTCGGAGGGGCGCTTTCTTGCGCGCTGGTTGGGGGGTCTGGGTCGGCGGTTGCGCGGCGCGATGTTGCCGATCACGCTCGGGGTGCCGTTCGGGGTCGCGCTTGAGATCTTGCCGGCGCACATCCCGCTGCCGGCGACGATCAGCACCGAGCTGCTGGATCCCATCGAGGTCGAGCACGATCCAGAGCGCGTCTGCGCTCGCTGTTCTCGCAGTTCGCGAACGACGTGAGCCAGAACTCGGCGCGGTCGCAAAGGTCCCACCGGTCCCACCTACCGTTGGTTGGTCGTGTCCCGGCGTGGCGATGCCTCGCCCAGCCCGGGTCGAAAGCGTATGTCAGATGAAGCAGTTCTGAGGAGAGTCACATGAACCCGATAATGTCTACCGTGCCGCTGGCCGGGGAGGATCTCGGGCGTCGTCTCGAGGAGTTGTTGCATCAGGATCGCTTCGCGCCGCCGCCCGCGTTCCTCGCTGGCGAGAGTGTCGATGAGGCGTCGCTGCGTGCGCGGGCCGAGCTCGACGCCGAGGGCTTCTGGGCTGAGCAGGCGCGCGAGCTTGATTGGGATGTGCCGTTCACGACGGTGCTCGACGAGTCACACCCTCCGTTCTATAAGTGGTTTGCGGACGGCAAGCTCAACGTGTCGTATAACTGTGTTGACCGTCATGTCGAGGCGGGGCGCGGGGACCGAGTCGCGTTTCACTGGGTTGGAGAGAACGGCGAGAGCCGCGCCGTGACGTATGCCGAGCCGCTTCGCGACGTGCAGCTGCTCGCCAATGGTCTGAAGGGTCTTGGCGTTGGTAAGGGTGATGTGGTCGGGATCTTCGTGCCGATGATCCGGGAGGTCGTCGTCGCGATGCTTGCGTGCGCGCGGATCGGGGCGCCGCACAACGTCGTGTTCGGCGGCTTCGCGGTCGAGGCCGTCAAGGAACGGATGGCGGTCTCCAAGGCGAAGGCGCTGATTACAGTCGACGGCGCGCGTCGCAAGGGCAAGACAGCGCGCGTGAAGGCGATGGTCGACGCGACGATGGGTGATCTGGCGTCGCTGGAGCACATCGTCGTCGTCCGCCACACTGGGATCAAGACGCCGATGAGCTCCGGGCGCGATGTGTTCTACGACGAGCTGCTCGCCGCGGCGGACCCGCTCTGCCCTGCCGAGGCGATGGAGGCCGAGCATCCGCTGTTCATCCTGTACTCGTCGGGGTCGACGGCGAAGCCGAAGGGGATCGTGCACAGCACCGGCGGCTATCTGACCGGCGTCGCGTCAACCCATCGTCTGGTGTTTGACCTCGACGCTGAGCGCGACGTGTACTGGTGCTCGGCGGATGTCGGCTGGGTCACCGGACACTCCTACATCGTCTACGGGCCGCTGGCTAACGGCGCGATGAGCGTGATGTATGAAGGCGCGTCCGACTACCCCCACAAGGGCATCCGGTGGGAGCTGATCGAGCGCTACGGCGTGACGATCTTCTACACCGCCCCGACCGCGATCCGCGCTTGCATGAAGTGGGGGCCCGAGCATCCCAACTCCCATGACCTGAGCAG
>JBEKRJ010000890.1:0-3301 GCA_049518835.1 Solirubrobacteraceae bacterium | reverse complement strand
GCCAGCGGCAGCGCATCTGGGCGCCCGCGCGCGTTCGGACTCGGCACGGCGATCCTGATCGCAGTGATCCCGCTCGCGCTCGGGCTTGGCGTGCTGCTCGGTCGCGCGGGCAACGGTCAGGACGGGAAGCTGCTCGCCGCGCTCCGCGCCCAAAAGCCAGCCGTCGTGAACGTGACCGCGGGCGGCAACGCCGCCGGCGTACCGCAACCGGCCTCGACTAGCGCCTCGACGCCCGCGCCGACGCCGGTTGCGTCGCTGAGCAGCAGCTTCTCCCTGCAGAGCGGTTACGCGGTGCAGCTGAGCGCACTTCCGGGTGCCGGCACCGACCAGGCGACGGTCACGGCGGCGGAGAACGCGGCACGGGCCAAGGGAGCACCAGCCGTCGGATTGATCAGCCAGGCCGACTTCGACATCAAGCCTTCGCCGCCGGCCGGCGCCTTCGTGATCTACTCGGGTGAATACAAACACCAGGTGCAGGCCGAGCAGGCGCTCGCGAAGCTGCGCAAGGCGTTTGCGGGCGCGATCGTGATCGCTGTCAACTCGACCTCGAACTCAAGCGGTGCGGGCGCGGTCCTCAACACCACCTCGTATGGCAGCTTCCACTCGGTCGTCGGGCTCAAGCCCCCCTCCCAGACGCAGCTGAACGCCGGCGCGCAGGCGGCACGGCAAGTCGCGAGCCGGATCAAGAGCCCGTGATCGCGTTCAGACGCAGGCCCGCGCCGATCCAGGCGGTTGCCGCTCCCCCGGCCATCGACCCCGAGTTGCTCGCGCAACAGGACAGGCTGGTCGAACGCTTTGCCGTCATGCAGTCCGAGCTCGGCGGGCTGTTCTACGAGATGGCGATCCGTGATCACATCAGGCTCGAGATCCTGATGCCAAGGGCGGCGGCGCTGCAGCGGCTCGACGCCGAGCTCGGCCAGGTGCAGCGATTGATCGACGACGGCGGGGATGCCGGCCTCGGGGGCAACTGTCCGGCGTGCGACGCCCTCTATGCGCGCGGCGCCGCGTTCTGCGGCCAATGCGCCCATCCTCTGACGGCAACTTGATCGGCTGGCTGCGATCGCGCCGGCTCGGCCGGCTGCAGCTCGTCGGGCTCGCGAGCGCGTCGGGCTTCGCGACCGCGATGATCATCGTCGCCGCGACATCTCCGACGAGCACGCAATCCGCCGTGCTGGCCGCCCTCCAACATCGACGCGTGCTCGTGCACACCGTCGACGCCCCGGCCGCGCCGACGCGCGCGGTCGGCGGGGGATCGTCAGCCGCCGCGGGCGGGTCCACCGCTGCCACTGACACGAGCACAGGCACGACCAGCAGTGTCGCGCCTACCAGCAGCTCTGCGCCGACCAGTGCCACGACAACGACCGCCACCAACACGAGCAGCGCCATCAGCACAAACGCCAGCACCACCTCCACGACCGCCGCCCCCGCCGTCGCGGGCGCGACGAGCGAGTCCTACAAGGTCAAGCACGTGTTCGTGATCGCGCTCTCGACGACCAGCTATCACGCGACGTTCGGACGCGGATCGGTCGCCCACTACCTGAACGGCGCGCTGGTGCCCCGCGGTACGCTGCTGACCGACTACCGTACGCTCGCCCGCGCCGAGCTCCCGGATTACCTGGCGATGATCAGCGGTCAGGCCCCCAATCGCGACACTCGCGAGGGTTGCCCGACCTACGCCGAGTTCCCCCAAGGCGCGACGCCCAACGCCGCCGGCCTGGTCCACGGCCCGGGTTGCGTCTACCCCAACACAGTGCTCACGATCGGCGATCAAGTAACCAGCTCGGGGCACACGTGGAAGGCGTACATCGCGGACATGGGCAGCTCGACGTGCTTGCACCCTAACGCCGGCGCCGACGACCACGCACGGCTCCCATTCGCCGGCCAGCAGTACGACACCGGCCACAACCCGTTCATCTACTTCCACTCGCTGCTCGATCTCGGTGACTGCTCGAGCGACGACGAATCGCTCGACCAGCTGGCGGGCGACCTGCGGGTGCGATCGCGCACCCCCAGCTACGCGTTCATCGCACCCGGCGGGTGCGATGACGCTACACAGACAACCTGCCCGGACGGCAAGCGTGGTGGCCTGGCCGGCGAGGACGCGTTCCTGCGCCTATGGGTGCCGCGCATTTTGCGCGCGCCCGCCTACCGCCAGAGCGGAGCCCTGATCATCGTGTTCACGCACGCTGGGGCCGCCACCGGCGGGCACGCCAACATGCCCGTACGCGCTGGGGCGCTCGTACTGTCGCAATACGCGCTGGCGCATCACTCGCTGGCGGGCGACTACAACCCGTACTCGTTACTGCGCTCGATCGAGGACTTGCTCGGATTTACCCCGCTTGGGCACGCGCAGGGCGCGCCGTCATTTGCGTCGGCATCGCTGCCTGGGGCAGTGGACAAGTGACCCGCTCCGAGCGGCTCAGCGAGCGAGTCTCGACGGGGACGCCGCCCTCGCGCCAAGCCGCGCGCTGATGTCGGCGCATTCGGCGCACACCGATTCCGGCACCACACCGAGTGCCATCAACACCCCGAACAGCTTGCACCCCACGCAATAACCGAAGATCGACTCCAATCCCGCCGCCGGCACGAACGCGATCAACACACCGTCGGCTGCGGTGTGCGAGACGAACAACGCCAGCACGAGAGCGGCTGTCGACATCAGCGCCCCGATCCCCTGCGCAAGCCGCTTCGGCGGGCCCGCAACCGGCCGCTTCGCACCCAACCGCGGCGCGACCACGTTCTGCGCGACCCAGCCGAGTGGAGACAGCTTCGGGCCCGTCAGCAACCGCGCCCAGAACCCGTACGCCAGCGGGATCAGCAGCCAGTACCACCCCGTCAGCAGAACCGCGATCACGATCGCCAACACCACCCCGGCGACCACCCGGGCTGCCTTCTCATTGACCGGATTCGGGAACGAGAGCAATTTCTTCACGCTCCCCAGCCTAGCGCAGCCAAGTGTCTATATGGAGAAGGTTGAGATCTGGACGGGTGCAAGCGCACCGCGGTGCCGCGGTCGGTCGGCCTCGAATGACTACAGCTGATCGATCGCAGAACGCTCGTTCGATGTACGGATCTGATCATCACTAAATTAGTCGGCTCGATAGTCATTGTACCCGGTGGCGGCGGGAAAGCGCTGATCGCGCGGCGGGGAACTACTGGCGCGCGCGACGGGATCTGACCGATCGTCGCTGCGGGTAGGGCGTGCTGGCCTTGCGGATGGGTACTGCTCTTTGGCCGGGAATGTTGACAAAGTCGATTCGTTTGGTAGTTAAGCGACTTGCTAAAGCACTTTCGCGAGCCA
>JBEKRJ010000889.1:0-2617 GCA_049518835.1 Solirubrobacteraceae bacterium | reverse complement strand
CGCCCCCCGCCCAGCCACCACCGCCGCCCCCCGCCCAGGCGTCGCCGCCGCCCCCCGCCCAACCATCACCGCCGCCCCCCGCCCAACCATCGCCGCCGCCCCCCGCCCAGGCGTCGCCGCCGCCCCCCGCACGATCACCACAGCCGCCCGCCGCCGCACACCACCGCCCGCTGTTGCGCGGCCCGGCGATCCGCGAGACGGCGGTGCGGGTCCTGATCGCCCAGCCCCAGCAGATCGAGGCGCTGCACTACCGGCGCTGGTACGAGCTGCTGTGCGAGGCCGGCCACGCCGTCGCCGGCAAGGATCCACTGGCGGTGTTCCTGACCCAGGTCAGCCGCTCGCCGGTCGTTCGCAAGGGGACCGAGCCCGGCGTCTACGAGGTCGATCGCCAAGCGCCGCTACGCATCCGCCAGCGGCTCGAGCGCCTCCAGGCGGAGCTGCGCGAGGTCTCGGTCGCGCCCCGAGCGGCGGTCGACCTGGCGGCAGTGCGCGCCCGCCGCCACGAGCTGGACCTCGCGATCAGCCAGCACGAGCGGGCGCTCGAGGAGGCCCTGCAGGTCCTGCGCCGCGACGATCCGCAAGTCCCGCGGATCGCGACACGCGCCGGCTAGCTAGTGCTACTGGCACATCCTGCAGGATGCACCACTGACGCAGCATCCGACCCGCTCCCTGCCACACGCGCTGGAGCAGCCCTACCCGCGAGCCGCGAGCCAGCGCTCGATCAAGAATCGCGCGATCGAGATCGGCGGCGGCGGCAGCAGCTCCGAGCTGCGACCGTGCAGCGCGTCGACGATCTGCGCAGACGTGAACCACCGCACGTCGTCGAGCTCCCCGTCACTGGCCTGCGGCTCGCCGCCGTCAGCTTGGGCATCGAACCCAAGCATCAGCTGGGACGGGAACGGCCACGGCTGTGAGCTGACGAACACGGGGTCGCGAACCTCGATCCCGGACTCCTCACGCACCTCGCGGACGACCGCCTCCTCGGCCGACTCGCCCGGCGCGACGAACCCCGCCAGCACCGAGTAGCGGCCTGCCGGCCAGCCTGTCCGGTGCCCGAGCAGCAGCCGACGCTCGTGCGCCACGGTCATGATCACAACCGGGTCGGTGCGGGGAAAGTGCGCTGTGCCGCAGCGCGGGCAGTGGCGCGACTGGCCCGCCTCGGCGACCTCGGTGCGCGCGCCGCAGTTGGCGCAGAAGCGGTGGCGACGATGCCAGCTCAGCAGCGCCGACAAATAACCGGCCAGGCCGCCCTCCGCACGCGTCAGTTGCGCACCGGCGTCGCGCAACGACGCGATCCGTCCGCCGTCGGTCAAGCCGGCCCGCGCGTCCGGCGCGAGCTCGTCGAGGTCGAGCGCGAACAGCGCGACCTCCTGCTCGAGCCCGAGCAGGATCGGCTCCTGCCCGCCGTCGAGCGCGAACGGCATGCGGATCAGCGACGGGCTGTCATCGTCGCTGATCAGGACCCCGTCGCTGTCGGCCGCCACCGATCGCGTGGACGGGTCCGAGAGGCTGCGCTGCAGCCACTCCGGATCTGAGCGCTGCAGCACGGCACGGTCAAGCGCCATGCCGGTGAACGGCCTGCCGCCGGGCGTGTGGTCTGAGCTTGACATCGACCGCTGCGTAAGCGTACGTCGTCGCCCCTTCCGGCGCTGACGATCAGTAAGCCCAGGCGCGACTACACTGCGCGCCGTGAGCGGTCAGGCGCCCGAGCTGGCGATCAGCGTCAAGGGGTTGCGCAAGGACTACTCGGGCCACGAGGTGCTGCGGGGCATCGATCTCGAGGTGCGCGCGGGCGAGGTGTTCGGCTTCCTGGGCCCCAACGGCGCCGGCAAGACGACGACGATCGAGATCCTCGAGGGATACCGCTCGCGCTCGGCAGGGGAGGTGAGCGTGCTCGGCGTCGACCCCGCGCACCCGACGCGCGCCCGGCGCGAGCGAGTCGGGCTGGTGCTGCAGGAGTGCGAGCTCGATCCGTTGCTGAGCGTGGCCGAGATCTTGACGCTGTACTCGAGCTTCTACCGCACCCCGCGTCCGATTCCCGAGGTGATCGAGCTCGTCGGCCTGCGCGGCAAGGAGCACGCGCGCTCGGCACGCTGTCGGGCGGCCAACGACGCCGCGCCGACGTCGCCGTCGCGCTGATCGGCGCACCCGATCTGATCTTCCTCGACGAGCCGACGACGGGCTTCGATCCGGCGGCGAGGCGCGACGCGTGGAACACGATCGCCGGGCTCAAGGAGCTCGGCACGACGATCATGCTGACCACGCACTACATGGACGAGGCGCAGCATCTCGCCGATCGCGTGGCGATCATCCGCGCGGGCGAGATCATCGCGCAGGGCGGCCCGCAGGAGATCGGCCGCGACGAGACCAGCCAGTCCGTGATCAGCTTCCAGATGCCCCACGGCGTGGCGCCCGAGACGATCGCCACGATCGTCGGCGCCCCGTGCCAGGTCACCGCCGCGGTCGCCTCGCTGCGGGTGACCGCCGCGCAACAGGCGCTGCTGCGGTTGACGACGTGGGCCGAGCACCAGCGCGTGCAGCTCGCCGGGATCGAGGTTCGCCAGCCGACGCTCGAGGGACGTGTTCATCGAGCTCACCGCCGAGCAGCCCCAGCCGG
>JBEKRJ010000888.1:0-2619 GCA_049518835.1 Solirubrobacteraceae bacterium | reverse complement strand
ACCACCACAGAAGGAGTGACCGCGGTGCAGATTCGTACTCATATCGGAGCCAGCGTCGACGGGTTCGTGGCGACCCCGGACGGGCGACCCGCGCTGCTATCGATGCCGGACTTCGTCCCCGGTGTTTCCCACGGACACCCGGAGTTCATCGCCAACTGCCGTGCCGTAGTGATGGGCCGGACCACGTTCGACCCCGCGGTCGGCGCGCCAAGCTGGCCGTGGCCAGCGCTCCCTGTATACGTTCTGACCTCAAGGGCGCTGCCCTCCGGGCTGCCCGGCGAGCTCGTCTCAGCCTCGAGCGCTCCGATCCCACCCCAAACCTGACACAGCCGCTCGCCCCAGAGCTGCTAGAGCGGATGCACCACGACGGCGTCAGCGGCGATGTCCACCTGGTCGGCGGTTCCATCACGATCCAGGCATTCCGCGAGATCGGCGCGCTGGACCGGCTCGCGGTCGTCGTGCTGCCGATCCTGCTCGGCGACGGCATCCCCCTCTCGCCACCGGGATCGAACCCGACCCGCCTCGCACCCCCGTCCCAGCGAACCCTCCCGGGCGGCTCCGTCGAGCTCGCCTACGCGCTCGCAGCATGACGAGCCCCACAACCCATCGAAAAGCAAAGGAACAACACCCATGAAAACCACCGCAACACAGCCTTCCGAGACTCTCACCGTCACCTCGGCCGACGGGACGGTGATCACGGTGGATCGCAGCGGCCACGGCGATCCCGTCGTGTGCGTCGAAGGCGCAATGTCGACCCGCTCGCTCGGACCGGGGAAGATGCTCGCCCCGCACCTCGCCGACGCGTTCACCGTCTACACCTACGACCGTCGCGGACGCGGCGACAGCGGCGACGGTCCGCACTCGAGGTCCAGCGAGAGATCGAGGACCTCGCCGCCGTGATCGCCGCCGCCGGCGGCGGGGCGATGGTGTTCGGCCACTCCGCCGGATGCGTGCTCGCGCTCGAGGCCGCCCACGCCGGACTGCCGATCACGCACCTGGCCCTATATGAGCCCCCGTTCGTGATCGACCGCACCCGTTCAGCGGTCGGCGAGGTCTGGGCACAAGAGCTGCACGGCCTGCTCGCCGAGGATCGCCGCGGTCAAGCGGTCCGCCGGTTCATGATCGAGGTTGCGCGCACACCGTGGTTCGTGCCACTGCTGATGTCGCTCACCCCGATGTTCAAACAGATCACGGCCGTCGCGCACACCCTCGCCTACGACACAGCCCTCCTGGCGCCCTACCAGACCGGCGAACCGTCGCCCATCAACCGGTTCGCCGACGTGCGCATCCCAACCAGGTTGCTGCTGGGCGGCAAGAGCCCGGAATGGATCGCCAACGCAGCCCGCGGCCTGGAGCACCTGCTGCCGGCCGGCGAACTCACCGTGCTCGACGGCCAGACCCAGATGCTCAAACCAAAGGTGACAGCACCGGTGGTCCGCGAGTTCTTCGCGAGCGGGCGAACGCCACCGGCGATGCCGAGGCCGAGCCGTCGCGCGATGGCATGCGACGCCCGACACGGTCGACCGCCTCTCTCGCTCCGGAGACGTGATCGCGACGACCAGTTGCGGTGCGCCCGTCCGCCGGCCTTCGCTGGCGGACGGGCGCATTCCACAAGCAGTCACGTCACGGAGCGTTTGGCCTCATCACCGCGGCGGGCACTTCGCGACATGGCCCTTCTCGTCGCCGGTGGGTGAGACCGGCAGCCTTGCGTCCTGGCGGTCGGCGGGTTACGGGGCCGGTGGTGTTGGGGCGCCGAAGATGCGGTCTTCGAGCTCGGCATGCCAGCGCAGCTCGGCCTCGATCCGGAGTTCGCCGTGGCGGAATAGCAGTTGGCCGACGAGGGGCAGGTAGCCGGCCTCGGTCAGTCGTGTCCGCTCATCGGCGAGACGGTTTCGGAGCTCTCGGAGTGATTGGGAGCGCCGGTCGATCGCGGCGGCCAAGCTGGGCGTGGGCGGCGATGCGGAGATCCATAGGGCGACGTCGAACGGATCCGGCGGCAGGGTGATGTCGTGCAGGACCTTGTCCTGGAGCGAGGCGAGCTCCTGGCTCCCGGCGTTGGTGATCGTGTAGATCGTGCGCTCGGGGCGCCGTCCGGCCTGCTCGGTGCGGACGGCCTCGATCAACCCTTCCTCGTCGAGGCGGCGCAAGGCGTTGTAGATCGACCCGACCTGCGTCTCGCTCCAGTTCTCGACGTCCATCCGCTCGGCCAGGCGGCGGATCTCATGACCGTGAGCCAGGCCCTGAGCAAGGGTGCCCAGCACGAACAAGCGTGCGACACGGCCGGCATTCTTCGTAGCCATTTATATACCCCACATAGCTTAGTTCACGTAAGCTAGTTTAGTGAACTTCTGGAGGCTCATTATGGACGGATCGCCGACGCCCGACGCCCCCTGCCCGTCGCGAGCTTGAGGACTCGGCTGGCGGCGATGATCTCTTCACGACCGCTCCGAGCCGTCGGACTCGCCGCACTCTGCGCCGCCGCCGCTGCGGCCTTCACCGCCGTCATCCGATCACCCGGAACCGCCACCGCCGAAAGCTCCGGGATGACGAGCCGGTTCATCGCAGCGCGTTCGGTCGCGACCATGCTGAACATTGGCAAGGTGATGGGCCGCCTGCTGG
>JBEKRJ010000887.1:0-2637 GCA_049518835.1 Solirubrobacteraceae bacterium | reverse complement strand
CTCCTGCAGCGTGCTTGCCACCTCGCCTACGAGATGGTTCTCGAGGATCTCGCGCTCGTGGGCGTCGAGCAGCCGCTGACGCTCCTCCACCTCCTCGGCGAGCGCGGCGCTGAGCGCGGGCAGGCTCGTTGCGTGCCCGCGGAAGGTCACCTCGACAACGACCCCCTCCTCGCGGAACGACGCCGAGGCATTGTTGCCGTGGCGTCGCAGGGCGTCCGCCAACGCGCCGAGCTCGTCGGTCACCTGCCGTTGCAGGCGCTGCCAGCGTGCATCCTCTTCGCCGTCGCCAGACGCCGCCTGCTCGATCTCTCGCGCGAGGCGCAACGCCTGCGTGACGTTCCATGCCACGGCCGCGTCGGGCACCCCGATCTCAGGGAGCGCGACGGCAATCAGCCCCGTGGTTGCAAACCGGCGCAGCCCCTCGACGGCGCCGAGCCGCTCCTCGGCTACAGCTTCGAGCTGGTGACCGAGCTCGCGGCGCAGAGCCTCAGCGGCGCCGTCGGCGCGTTGGGCGTGCCCGAGCCGCGCTTCCGTGTCGCGCTGTCCCGCCGCATTGGCGGTCAGCGAAACGGCGACCTCACGAAGGCGGCGCTCCAACTCGGCGATCGCTGCGCCGGCCGTCGCCTGCAGAGTGTCGCGGCGTTCAGCGGCCGACACGAATTGGTGCTCGGCCTCCGCCAGCCGCGACGCAGTCTCGGCGTGCTCGGCTTCGGTCGCGTCGACATCCTCGGCCGCGCGCATGCGCGCACGCTCGGCGCGGTCGCGCCGCGCCCGCGCGGGCCACAGCGCGGCCAACGTTTCCCGCAGGCTCGCGAGCGCTGCCTCGACCTCTGCGAGCCGATCGCCGGCGGGTGGCAGGCCGAGATCCTCGGCATCGGCGCGGAGCGTGCGATCGGCCTCCTGCTCGGCGGCGTGCGCCTGCCGCTCACGGGCTCGCGCCCCGCCGAGCCGCTGTGTGACGGCGGCGAGCTCCGCCTCCACTGCGGCCAGTGTGCTGTGCGCCTCGCGGACGGCTGCGTCGGACGGCAACTGCGCCAGCTCGCGTTCCAGCTGAGCCTGGCGGCGGCTGAGCTCGGCGAGTTGATGCTCGAGTGCGGCGAGCTCTGCTCGCTTGCCGTCGGCGCGTGCATTAAGATCGGCGAGCCGTGTCCGCCGCGCTGCCTCGCGCGCGGTGTGACCGATGAACGCCGCCGCGGGCTTGTGCCATGCGCCCCGCAGGACGCCGTTGCGAAAGCGGCCGGCGACGCTCACCCAAACCGGCTCATCACTCTCGCCGAGCCCGATCGCGCCGAGCAGCCGGTGCACTTCGGCCTCGGAGACGCCAGCGGCGGCGTCGATCGCCGGCACGAGCGCGTCCGCCAGGCGCCGGCCTCCGTGTCCGCGGTCGCTTGCGGAGAGCAGGACGTCTTCGGTGTCGGGGTCGAGCAGCTCTCCAGACGGCGTCACCCAGCCGTCGAGGATCCCAGCCGCCTCGAGCGCCGCCTCGATGCCGGCCCGATCCTCGGGGTCGACTGCGTCGCGGAAGTCGACGAGCTGCCATAGCGGCGCGCCGGCGCGATTCTCGCGCATGCCCGCGGCCCGTGTGTAGGGGGCCGGCGGCGCGGGGTGGTAGCCGGACTCGAGCTCTTCGATCTCGCGCTCGAGCCCGTCGATCTCCGCACGAGCCTCATCGGCGCGCGCACCGGCCTGGACCATCGCTCGCTCGAGCCGCCGCGCGCCGTCCCGTCCAGCGGCCGATGCCGCCAGCTCCAACGGGTTGGCGCCGCTCACGGTCTCAAGCCATGCTTCGAGGGCCGCAAACGCGGCCGCAGGGTCCTCGAGGATCAGCTCGTTGGCGGCGGCGAGATGGGCGCGGACCCCGCGCGCGTAAGCGCCGCTCGCGTCACGAACCAGCTCGAGCCCGCCGTCGCGTCGTCCGGTCGCCTCGGCGTGCTCGCTGACGAGCTGCTCGGTGTTGGCGCGCGCATCGGCGAGCATGTCGCGCGCCTGATCCCATCGCTGCAGGAGCGTGCGCACGCGGTTGATCGCCGTCTGCTGGCGCACGGTGAGCGCCTCCGCGCGTCGTCGCAGCTCGGCGAGTTCGGTTTCGGAGAGCGCCTGCGCGACCGCAGTTGCGACGCCCGCGCGGCCGGCGTGGCCGGCAGCCTCGCCGAGGGTCGCCTCGAGGTCGGATGCCGCAGCCCCCTCCTCGGACACGGCTTCGATCAGTCGCTCGCGGACGTCGGCGATGCGGCGCTGCAAACGCTCCACCGCGATCTGCGCCTCGGCGCGCCGCCGACCCGCCTGCTCGACTTCCTCGCCGGCCCTGTGTAGCTCCCGCGCGCTGCGCGCCGCCGGGTCGTCCTGGAGGGCCTGGCGACGAGAGTCAAGGCGTGTGCGCTGCGCTCGGAGCACCTCGAGCGCCTCCCGGGCCGCTGCCAGCTCGGCCTGCGCGCGAGTATGCTGCTCCTCGGCCTCGGCGAGATCGCGGCTCACGCGGTCAAAGGCGGTCTGCGCCTGGCGCATCGGGGCGGCCCGGCGGCGGGTCGCCATCCGCGCGTAGGTGCGGTAGGTGGTCAGGTAGTGCTCCGACGCGTCGCGCGCCTCGATCATCGCGGCGAGCTGCTCGCCGTCCTCCTCGAGCGCGCGGAAGGCCTC
>JBEKRJ010000886.1:0-2637 GCA_049518835.1 Solirubrobacteraceae bacterium | reverse complement strand
ACCGGGACAACCACGACGGGAACCGGCACGACCCCGGTCACCGCGCCGCCCACGGGCGCCAGCGCACCGCTGCCTCCGCAGGGTCTGTACGAGGAGTGCGCACCGTCAGCTGGACAGCAATGCGCTGCTGAGCTCTCGCAGATGGGAACCGCCGGCTTCCAGCTCGCGCTCAACTACACCGCCTGGTCAGGAACCGCGGCCGAGATCCAGGCGTACGCCACCGAGGCGCAAGCAGCCGGCATCAAGTTGATCTGGCCGCTGAACGCGTCTGCATGGCGAGATCCGTCGACCGACACGAGCTTGCTGACGACCTACCCGGATCTTGCGAGCGACAGCAACGCGACGACCAACGCTCAGTTCCTCCTGTACGCGATCTACCTCGTCAGCAGCCTGCCGGCGACCTGGGGTTACTACGTCGGCGACGAGCTCGATCCGAGCGACTCGACCGAAGTCGCCAGCCTCGCCAGCGAGATCCGCGCGGCCGACCCAAACCATCCGCTGCTGTACATCGGCGCGCCTGATGACAACGGCGATCCGACTCCGAACCTGACCCCGTTCCTGTCCAGCGTCAATGTGATCGGCGCCGACGTGTATCCGATCGGCGAGGGACTCCCCCTGTCGTTCGTCGGTGACGTCGCCGGAGACGTGCAGCAGGTCGTCCAGGGCACCGGCGTCAAGACCGCGATGGTCCTGCAGGCGTTCAGCTGGACTCAGTACCCCACCGAACTGACCGATCCGGTCAACCCTCGCTGGCCGACCGAGACCGAGATGCGCCAAATGCGCAACCAAGCGCTGACCGCCAGCCCGTCGATGATCCTCTGGTACAACCTCAAGGACATCGATGACTCGGGCAACGCCACCGGTCACTGGGACGACCTAGTGACGGCCGCGTTCGGAAGCTCGAGCTCGAGTGGTGGCGGCAGCAGCGCCAAGAGCAGCTCGTCGACTAGCGGCAATGGCGCTTCCGGCGGCGGGACGAGCTCTGGCGGCAGCGGTAACAGCGGCTCGGGGAAGACCTCCGATGGCGCGGGGAGCGACTCGGGTGGTGGTACGGGCTCGGCCACGAGCAAAAGCACCACCGGCTCCGGTTCTACCAAGGGCGCTTCCGCCACCAAGAAGAGCACCACCGGCAAGGGCGCTTCCGCCACCAAGAAGAGCTCCAGCGCCAAGAGCGCTTCCGGTCCCATCAAGAAGAGCACTAGCGCCAAGAGCGCTTCCGGTCCCGCCAAGAAGGGCTCCAGCACCAAGAGCGCTTCCGCCACCACCAAGACCACCCCCGCGAAGAAAGGCAAGGGCGCGGCGAGCGGCGCCAAAAGCACCGCGCGAACAAGGGCTAGGGCGTCCAGGAAGAGATCGCAGACAGCCACCAAAGCGGGCAAATCGCACCGGGCTAAGAGCAAGAAGCTGACTGGTCGCCGACCGGCGAGCAAGTCGGACCGGCCCGGCTCGACCGCGAAGCAGTCCAAATAGACGGGGCGAGCAGGCGGCTAGCGCCGGGTCGCGGCGAGCGTCACCCGCGAAGGCAACTCGTCGCGCGCCAGCACGTCGACCAGACGCCGGGCGGCTGCGCCATCCCAGCCTGGGATCACGACCTCGTGGCGACGCTGATCGAGCAGTCCCGGGATCGAGGCGATGCGCCCAGGATCGAGGCCGAGCAGCACGTTGGTGCCAGACGTCACCGTGATCGGCCGTTCGGTGTTGTCGCGCAACGTAAAGCACGGGATCCCGAGGTAAGTCGTCTCCTCCTGGACCCCGCCGGAATCTGTCAACAAAGCTGCTGAGGAACTCACAAGGCTCATGAACTCGACATATCCGAGTGGGTCGAGCAGCATGATCCCGCGCGTGCTGAGCCCGTCTGCCTCGATCCGGCCGCGGGTGCGGGGATGAGCTGGGAACACGACCGGCAGCCGGCGCGCGAGGCAGCGAAGCTCATGCAGCGTCTGTGCGAGCAACGGTCCGTCGGTCAGCGCCGGCCGGTGCAAAGTGACGAGCAGGTAGTCACGTTCCGGGAGGCCGAGCGCAACCGCCGCACGTGCCGCGTTGATCCGCGGCAGCATCGCGACCAGCGTGTCGATCATCGTGTTGCCCACCTCGAAGATCAGCTCGTCGGGCGCGTTTTCGCCAAGCAGGTTGCACCGCGCCTCGGGCGAGTGTGTGAACAGCAGATCGGCGAGCGAATCGGTGACGATCCGGTTGAGCTCCTCGGGCATCGTGCGGTCGAAACTGCGTAGCCCCGCCTCGATATGGGCGACCCGGATCCCGAGCTTGCAGGCGACGAGCGCTGCAGCAAGCGTCGAGTTGACGTCTCCTGGGACCAGCACAAGCTCCGGCTGGAGCTCTGTTAGCAGCGGCTCGATCCGCTCCATCACCCTCGCCGTCTGAACAGCGTGCGTCGCGGAGCCGACCTCGAGCACATAGTCGGGCACGCCGACTCCAAGCTGCTCGAAAAAGATTCGCGACATCGAGTCGTCGTAGTGCTGCCCGGTGTGAACGAGGACGTGCTCGAACCGGTCGTCGCCCGCGAGCAGTGACGCGACGGGGGCGATCTTCATGTAGTTGGGTCGGGTGCCGACCACCGACACGACCAGTCGCCGCACTGCCATCGCGGCCACTGTATCCGGCTAACATCTCGCCAGG